>NZ_JALJXV010000002.1:300000-587045 GCF_024170285.1 Natronocella acetinitrilica | reverse complement strand
GAGCAGAAGAGCACGCTGGAAAGCTAACGACAACTACGCCCACCGACCGGCCACTTTAATTGTCGTCGACCGGTCAAAGTAGTTGACGTCGGATAGCGATAGATCGTCTCGTGGGAGATATGCATGTCGGACATGTCTGGGTACTGCACCCGTAGCCATCCTGCGATTTGCTCGGGCGACCAGTCCAATGAAAGCTTCTCGGCCACAATCTGTTGCAGCGGAACATGGGTTGCGAGCCGGCAGGTCTTGGGGCGTCGCGCCCGATCCCATGCCCGTCCATCGGCCACAGTCGCCCGATATGTGTGCCGGGTGCCGTGGCGCGTGACCTCTCGACTGACTGTGGATGAGGCTCGGTTAAGCCTCAAGGCGATCTCGCGGATGGATGCCCCAGCGGCAAGGCCACGGGAAATCTCCTCCCGCTCTGCAAGCGTCAATGCCAAACGGGATCTGCGGCGCTCCGCGGGGGCGATGCCCCCGCGCGCGGCAACGACTCCATGAATGGAGCCGGCGTGCTTGCCCAGCGCTCGGCCAATGTCACTCAGCGACTCGCCGGCTTTCCACCGTGCCCAAAGCTCTGCTTTCTGTCCGGCCGAGAGTCCCGGTCTCCCCATTTCTGCCATGTGCACCACCCCCAAAAAGTAGCATTAAGAACTAAGGGTGTTGCATCGATCAATTGAACTCACCATGGCTTACATCATTATGGTGTGAGCCGTTTTTCGTTATGTAGACGTAATGTAGACGACCGCTAACCGCGCGCCGGCTCCCGGCGACCTTCGCACGTACTGGTACTCACCACCTCTCAACACTCCTGAGGGCCCGCGCGGCGATCACTCGGCACGCCCTTAGAGTCCACTTCGCCCCGTTGTGCTGATTGCTTGTGCGAACGGGCCTTCCGCCCGCGAAAGCCGCCTAAGGCAGCTGCGGACCCAATGCTGCCGGTCGCAGCGTCGCTCCACCGAACGGAAATATGCTGAAAAGGAAGCCTTGACCCACCAAAACGAGCCAAGACCTGCGCCGCTGGATACTCTACGAGTCTAAAACAGCGCGGCCCCCAGCTACGCTGACAGCCACCGAAGGGAAAAGGTGACGGGGTGTCGGCCCCAGAGAGCCGACACCCCGGTTACGACGGCCATTGCGTGTAGAACCAGGCGGAGCCCGGCTCTGTCGGTGGCGAACCCGGCCAGACCCGTATACAGATCTGGACGGCACTCGCCCCGTATTCGCGTCACTTGAGTGACGGCAACCGACGTAACTCGTACAGGAAAACAGTTCAGTAGGATGCCCGCAACTCCTTCTTAAAAAGCGCTCGCCGAACATTGATTTCGGATTCCCAGTCAACAAACCAAGTTTTCGACGACGTGAAAGTAATAAACTCTGACACCTTATTCCCCTTCGCAGACGGAACCATGAATGTGCTTTTCCACGCCTCCGAAGCGATTTGCCGCTTTTGACTCTCTGCCAGAAACGGGCAGCTCATGAAATCAAAAAGCGCCAACGTCAGACTCGCGTGAAATCTCGGGTGCGGCTCTGATAGTGCAGTGACAAGGGAATTTGCAACTTCCTCTCGAACTCTGTCGTAGTCGGGGTCGTATTTACAAAAATAAACTATAGACACCGCCTCAAAGTAAGGAAACTTGCGCGTCTCGTTGACTGGCGCCTGCCGGGAAGACACCGCTTGCCAAAACTCAAGCAACGTGCTTGGATCCACCTTCCAGTTCGGAGTCACGTTACTCACGGTTACCAATAGCGAACAAAACTCTAACGGATGGAGCGTCGCGACCGATTCTTCCCCCCCCGACAAAAAAGACCTAGCGAAGTCTATCTGCACCGCCTCCTCAAATATTTGTATTAGGGGCGGATCGTAGTCAGCGAGCGCTTCTTTTAGCAACACCAGAATCTGCGCTGCGATATCAACGGGTCTTACCCTTACATCGGTCATCACGACGAAAAAGACGACCTCGACGATAAAGCCTATTAGCCTGTTGAGCGAGTTGTACTCTACGTCTCTGTCCATCGCACAGCAAAGCCGTGTGAACGCTTGAAGAAGTCGATGGCGAATAATCCCCAGGAAAAAGCCCGATACGTCTTCATACCGAATATCATACGCCTTGACCGTCGCCTTGTACCGATCCAACAGTTTACGCGGCGTCCAGGACCAATCGAAATATTCTCGAACATGCACTGAGCCTTGCCGATGGCGCGCATACGATCTATTGGGGGAATAGTCATGCCCCCCATGTTTCGCGAGCTCTCCGCTGACGAAGAGGTCAGCGAAGACTCCTTCGAGCAGATCGAGTAGTTCATGTTTAGCCGCCGAAATTGGGGTGCTAAACGGCCGGGTCGTTTTCTTGAGCTTCTCTCGGTTCAAGAAGAGTTTGTAATCGGCTAAAACGGTCTCATGCGTCTGTATAACGACATTTTCTGTATGCTCGTCGTTCGTAAAGAGGAAGTAGTCATCTATGTACCGCCTTATTTCGTATTGTTGTCTGTGGTATAGTTTTCGCTGCCGTAGCCTATGGGCTACCCGCATATCAATATCCTGAAGAATGATCTCGGCAAAAATCCGGGACACTTCGGGTCCAACTACGATTCCGTTAGTCTCGCTGAAGTTTCCTTTCTGCATTAGTTTGTCAAAGTCGTTTTCAAAGGAGGTGGCCCGCGTGTTGACTTTAGCGAAGCTTCTGCTCTTAACCGCCCAAGCAATGCTGTGGGAGTAAATGTTGTAAAAGCATTTCGATATATCGAAGCTCGTGAATCGCTCGTACCTTTTTTCAAGATTTAGAAAATCCGACGAGTTGTAGAATTCAAATAGTCGAGCGAAGGATTTGTACACAAAGAAAGAGGAAGAAAAACGCCGATGCGTACGGTGAACATCTTCGGGCTGCGCTTCTACCTCGTCCGACTTGATTTCGTCGTTCGTTTTCAGCAACTCCTTCTCGTAGAAGGCCGAAGCGATGCGCGCTGGGCGCCGAATGGATACAGGGCTAATGCCGCACCTATCAATAATCATTGAAAAGTAGCGTTTATAGAACTCCCTTACATCCAGCTGTGTCTGTGGGTGGAGCACGCTCAACGTGCGGAAGCGGCCCCCGCCTAAGCTTGCCTCATAGGAGTACGGTACGGTATATGGGAGATCGCCTGACTGGAGGAATTCTTTTGTGAGCGCGTCAGTCTTTCCTGCGAGTTCCTTTCTGAGACGGGCATAGAAGAAGTCGTTGGAAAAAATAAAAGGACACTCGTAAGGCAACGTTTCTGTCAAGATAACGCGATCGAAGTCGCGTGGATCAAAGGGAATTCTATACCTCATCTTGGGAAACACCTCTTGATGTCATATATGCGTCGGCGGGTAAATCGATGCAAGACGGCATTGGCGTAACCGTATTGGAATGAAATGCGGGCTAACCGATTCTTTTGATCCCGTGTTAGCAAAGGAGAAAGTCTCTTTCCGAGCGTGCCGCGACGGGAATACACCAGCCGGCTCTTGAAGTCATCGAGCTCGCGCAGGGCGCAGCTATCAGTCAGACGGGAATAATTGAAGTGGTTGCCTCCTTTCAGCCGTCCCGCTGCCGCCCTGCGGGTTATAGGGAACGTGCCTGTAAGAAACCGTACTCGATCGACCAATAGGGAATAGTCTTCCGTTATTGTGTAATCAACAAAGGCTCGTGCGAGGCGAGTTTTAATTTTTTTTATTTTCTTTTGAGCGATTGTTACTTCGACGGTTTTCGGGGTTGGCTTTGAGGTGCTGGGCCCGTTGGGCGCCGAAGAAAAGTTGAATCGATAGCCGAGATATTCGAGGTGCACGGGGAAACCTTTGGTTTCCTTGCATTTGCACGTGGGGAAGCACGGCGGAGGTGGTGGCTGACCGGGTCCGTTAGCTTTTGGGCACTGGATGTCAATTTGCCGGTGCTTTTTTGTGTTCAGTGGTACCCTCAGGTCCTCTGTGATCGCGTGTATCTGCTCGATTGTTTTTGCGGGGTCCATTGAGCAGAAAATTACAATATCATCGACAAAGCGAGCATAGTAATAAACCGTCGAGATTTGTCTTAGTCGTTGATCAAGAGGAGCCAAGTATAACTCTGAGAGTGGGGTGCTGATGGGCAGACCACGAGGGAGGCCTCGCATCCGGTGGAATGGGCTATTCTTCAGCAGGTCAGTGAGTAGGTTTCGGGTTTCCGCGGAGAGGTATAGTTGCAGGTCTAGATCCCTGAGTAGTCTGTAGCGGTCAATATTCTCAAAGAAGTTCTTGATGTCAAACGTTAGGATTGAGAATGGCAGCTGCTCCGTTAACAGGGTGCGTACTTGGTCAATTATTAGGTCGCGGTTGGATGGGTTAACGTTGTATGCCCTTGAGATGTTCATTGTCAGCTTGCTGAGAACGAGTTCACTCGGCAAGTCTTTAAAGAAAAAAACGTTGCTGCCGTTGGCGATGGTATTGGTGACGCGCCCCCAAGAAAACGATCCGCTTTGTATCTGACGGGCGGCCGAGTCGGCTGCCGCGCGCACTTCGGCGTCGCTGTGCTTAATGCGGCGTGGCCGGTAAACGCGGCGCAGGTTTGCGGCGGTGAAGGCTTGTCGTGACATGGTATCCTCGTAGTGTGGCCTGCTGGGACTGTGTTGCCAGTATTCGGTCCCACTGTAAAGGGCGGCGGTTTCGCTGACAGCGGGTGGTGCTTTCACTGGACGAATTATGATGCGGGATCAGCGTCGGTGATCTACTGCTCGAGGAGTGTGGGGCAACTGGTTGGTCTAATGGTCTACCGACGTAATGAACCGTCAACCAGGGCCGAGCACCTTTAGAGGTCTGCGTTAGGTCCCTCGCACCTTAGTGCCACGCGTCCATTTCTGGCCGAAGGGGGACTAGACCAAGTGAAGGCAACCTCCTCCGCTTCTGACCGATGTGCGAAGTTGGGGGCTCGCGATTTGTGGCAGGGCTCGCGTACGAGGGCCCTTTACGTTGGTTCATATGGGGGGAAGGGGGCTGCCGGACCTCTTGAAGGTTGGTGGCCGGGGCACCCGTACAGTTATTGACAGAACTCCAAGGGGAGAAGCCCTCGACCGCAGTATTCCGATCACCCGCCGGCCTGCTTACCATCTGTCGGATGGTCCAGTTGTGCGATCGCGTAAGGAGTGAGTGCTTGCCGTCTGCGGTCGCGACGCCAAGCGTCTGATAGCCCTTGGGCTCGCCATAGGCTCCTGGCGCATCACTCCACACTTGGAACAGCCTGAGCGGCGCTGCATCAAGCGCCTTGCCGTAACGGGCCCAGTCCCCTTCATCTGCGGCAAGAACCGCTTCAGCGAACGGGGTCGATACCTCTCCATCTGTCACGCGCCGCAGTTCACGCCACAGGGAAACCGGCGGAGTGCCGAAGAACTGAAACTGTCGAATCCGCCAAACGGAAGCCCAGGCGCTCACACGCTGAGCTGAATTCTTGGCGTCGTTACCGTAGAGGTCTGCGTCGACACCGTAACCGTCAATGTTCTTGCTGACGTACTTGGCGACGTAACCGGTTGCTGTGCCCTTGCTGTAGTCAATGCGCCGCACATCGAATCGGTACTTCTGTGCGCCAGGTTCCTCGGGTGAATCCTTCAGAGCCCATGTTCGGAGTATCCGGATCACCTCATCGAGTTGGTCGGCGGGCGCGAACAGCAGGAGGTGATCGTGCGGTGTGCCGTCATGCTGGGGTTCTCGCACGCGAATGCCATAGACGTGGACACCCTTTTGGTTAAGCCAACGTCTGGCGTTTGCCCACACCCGGTTCAGATACTGCGCGCCATCATGGGGCGTCAGCCCAGTAAAGCGCGGATTCGGCTTTCCGCTGGCAGACAGAACCGCATGAAACCTTGAAGGACACGTAACGGTGAACATTGCCGCCGCATGACCGACCTCCCTGGCACGGCTCTCGGTGCCGGACAGGCGTGTCATCATCTCGTTACGGCGAAGCCGAGGATTGGAAACGCTGAGGTCTTGAAGCTCCGCGAGTGAAAAGGATTGATCGAGTTCGTTAACAGCTTCCCACTGCTCCAGCATAAGCCGGGCATTCTTCCGTCGGGCTTGGATTAGTCCCATCGCGGCGTCGGAAACGTAAACGCCGCGCCGCTGGTGTACCAGCCCGAATTCTCTGGCGAACTTGTCGACGTGCTGCGTATGAGATGCGAAGAGCTTCCGGCGCCACCACTTCACATCACATAGGCGTCGAAGCTTGCTGTCGTCGGTCTCTCCGTGCGGAGCACTAACGCCCATCCGATCACACCAAGGAAGTGCACCGGCTAGGGTTCGGCTCCTGGCGCAATGCTTCGCCATGGAGGCGGCCTTTTGGCGGATCTCTTCTGAATCGGCACCGAGGCGTAGCGGAAAGGAGCGGGCTTCCTCGGCGAGATCGCTGATCCATCGGTTTGCGCCTGACCGCCCCTCGGACTCGTTCAAGGCTGAATAATGCTTCAGTACGTCACGACGCCAGCGCTCGGGCAGTGCACGCAAGGCATGGGTGAGGTGCGACGCGTCATCTGCGTGATACCGTCCGCCAACTGGCCCCCACAGCGGGCGGGTCTCCTTCGTGACTCGGCCGTCGTCCCAAACGCGCGGGGATGGAAGGTGGTTCCAACCACATGGGACTCCCTCGACCTGGAAATCCTGACTCATCACCCGATCCGCCCAATACGGTTGCCGAACCCTATAGGGCGATTACCCAGCGGCATCGTCGTTAAGTAACGGGACGACAATTGCCGTAATGTTAGGTAACGTGACGTTACAGACGCCGAAGGGAGCGGCGATCGCAAGGGCCGCCCCTTTCCGTATACAGAACCAACGTCGTATACGGGCACAGCTCCGTTACGGCCCGGCCTACCAGTTCCTGGCATTTTTGTGACCAACATCATGCCTACCCAGCCTGGCTGGTGGAGTGGCGCACGCGGCCTTCGAGGTAGGCGTCGAGGTCCGTCCGCCGGTAGCGGACAGCCCGACTCCCTACGCGCAGAAACGGAATCCGGGCGCCCGCCCAGCGGTCGCGCTCCAGGAAGGCTTTGCTCATGTTGAGGTAGGCGGCTGCCTGTCGAGTATTGAGTAGTTCGGTCCCCATTTCTTCAGCTCCTTATCGCGCAGAATGCGTTTGAACAGGAGCCATGATTAAGAAATTGGGCTTGGAGGTGGGGCACGCAAAAATAGAAGCCGACGTCTATTTTTACGTGCCATTTTCCATGTAGGGATTGGTTGCAGTTGCTTGGGCCTGCAATCTTACGAAAGGGGGGAGTCAGAGCGACTACTTAGCGCCGCTTGTCCTTCGGGATTCGCCCCAGGTAGGAGTTGATCAGCTTCGCCATGGTAGGAGCTTCCATGGGCAAATTTGATTTCCCAAACAGCTCTTCCACGTTGCTTTCAAGAATACGGGCGATCTGCGCGCCGTTGAACTTCCCGCCCACACCCAAGCATTGATGTCGATACCGCATCATCGCGAGGAACGCAGCGCCCATAACTTCCTCGCGCTTTTGAGCATTCACCAGGCTGTTTCCGTGAATTTTTTTCTCCTCACTCTGCTCAGCCGCAGGTATTCCCATTGCCTCGCAAAGCGGCTCCGGCAACCTAATGGCCTTTTCCTCGGCCCAGCGAAGCACGTCTTTGGCCACGTAGAGTTTCTTCATTCGGCCTTCGGTCCGAAGTTCAGATCGCTTGATCGCATCGACGAGTTGATGAGCGCGATTGTCCAATGCCTCGTGGCCAGGAAGCCCGAGTTGACGCTCAGGATCGCATCCCACAAGCAGATTCGCGGCCTCATGCGCCGACCAGAAATCACGCATAAACCATTCTTTACAGCGCTGGCCGTAGTTTTTAGGCAATAGTTGATTCTCTGGAGCCTTCGCTGCCTTTAGCGCCGCCAGTCGCCATTTCTCGTTAATCTCACGCAAGGCAGGTTCGGTATTGATGGGTAGAGCGATATCGTCACCTTGGTCCTTCATGGAGCCCCCTTGCGTTTGGATTGTTTACCGTATGGTGATCGTGCCCGCCCGAATAAGTCTGCGAGAGACCGCCCATCTCACGCAAATCCGTACTGATCTGCTCAATCGGTCCACGCCAGTGCTCAGCATCGCCGCACGCCCGATGCAGCATCGGCTAGTTCTTCAGGGTAGCGGTGCTTGAGCAATTGCAATGCGCGATGGCGGATTGCTTGCACGTCGCCGGCATGAGGCTCGGGGAGTAGCCCGCATGGTAACAGCGGTGTGCTAAGCGGATTTATGTCTGTTGGCTGGCCGTGAGAGTAGGTGGCGGCAGGTCTTCGGGGGGATGCTCGACGGATGGATGTCGGATGCACCGAATGTTAGTCCGCCTTGCTTATAGTACGGTTATTCCTCTAAAGAAGAGCTCTGTGGATAAGTGGTCTAAGTTATTGGTGGGCCGTGTAGGATTCGAACCTACGACCAGCGGATTAAAAGTCCGATGCTCTACCAACTGAGCTAACGGCCCAACGCGGCGAAATCATACTAGACGAACCCCGCGAGTCAAGCGCACGCGAGATTCATCGGTTCCGTTCGTGTGTTGCCGCTTCAGCGACCGGCGTCCCGCATCTGCCTGAGGCGGTCCTCGGCCAGCGTCGCGACTGTGGTGCCGGCGTGTTCGTCCCGTACCTGCTCCAGTGTCTGCCGGGCGCGGTCCCACTGCTGGCGTTCGTAATGGATGAAGCCGATCTTCAGGCGGGCATCCGGTTGCTTGTTGTTGTCGTCGTTCTCAGCCACCGCAGTGAAATGTTCCATGGCGGCATCGAAGTCCCGGACCACGTAGTAGGTCTCGCCGAGCCAGTAACGGGCGTTGTCGGCGTAGATGGTGCCTGCATGGTTGTCGGCCACCTGGCTGAAGGCGTTGCCGGCAGCCTGGTAGCGGCCTTCCCGCAGCAGATCGAAGGCACGCTGGTAGTCCTCTTCCGCGGCACCTGCGTCACCGTTCCCCTGCGCCTCGGATGCCAGCAGCTCCGACTCCGGCTCGTCCTCCTCGGCGGAGGCTGACGCAAGGTCGTCTTCCAGTGATGGCGTTGCCGGCGGCAGGTCCACCAGGTCGTCGTCTACCGAGGCATCGGGGATGATGAGGTCGGAATCTGCAGAGCCACCGCCAGACCCGCCATCACGCTCCAGGTTCCGGAGCCGCGTGTCCAGGTCCTCGTAGAGGTTGCGCTGCTGCTGGCGCAGCTCTTCGAGCTGGCGTTGCATGACGTCCACCTCTCCGCGCAACTCGGCGAATTCCCGCTGCAGCTGTTGCTGGTTACGGTCCATATCGAGCAGGCTGCTGCTTTCCAGCAGCCGCTCGATCCGGTCAAGGCGTTGCTGTGTGTCGGCGGTGGCCGTGCCGCAAGCCAGTCCGGCCACAAGTGCGGCGCCGAGCGCAATGCGCACGCTGATCGGCTGTGTCGTCATGTCGACTCCCTTGGCGTGTCACCCGGAGCGCCCGAAGCCCGAGCCGGGTTTCTAGAAGACGTCTCGATAGACCAGCTCCGCTCGTCGGTTGGCGGACCAGGCCTCCTCGTTACTGCCCAGATCCGCGGGCTTCTCCTCGCCGTAACTGATGACCCGGATCTGGTCCTCCGACGCCCCGCTCAGCACCATGGCGCGTTTCACCGACTGGGCGCGGCGTTCTCCAAGTGCAAGATTGTACTCGGCAGAGCCCCGTTCGTCAGTGTGACCTTCCAGAATGATGCGCTGATCCGGATGGTCGGCCAGGAATCGGGCGTGGGCCTCGACGATCTCCAGGTCCTGCTCGCGGATATCGCTGCTGTCGAATTCGAAGTAGATGGTGCGTCGGCCGATGGGGCTGTCCGGGTCGTCCAGCAACTCGTCCAGCGCTTCACCGTCCAGCGAGCGGCGGCCTTCGGCGGCGCGCGCAGCGGCGGCCCGCTCCCGGTCGATTGCCGCCATTTCCTCTTCGGTCAGATCGCTATCGGGGCGATCCTCGACGCGGGTTTCGTCATCCAGCGTGGCACAGGCGGTGAGGAACAGCGCCAGCATGCCGATCATGATCCAGCGTGTAGTGCCCGTGTTTTTCATCGTCATTTCTCCGGTGTGTGGTGGTCCGTACGCGATCGGGTTGTGGTGTCAGGGCGACCATGCGGGTTCGCGAATCCGCTGGCCTTCGGTGGACATGGTCTGGCGTCGGTCGCCAAATAACGATGCGGTGCCAAGCAGGTGGCGGCCATTGGCGCGGGTGGCATACAGGATCAGCGCGCCATTGGGTGCGAAACTGGGGCTTTCGTCCTGTTCGCCGCGGGTCAGCACGCGAAAGTTCCGACCGTCGATATCCTGCACGGCGATGACGTAGCCACGCTGATTCCTGTGCACCATGGCTATCTGTCGCCCGTCCGGCGACAGCGCGGGGGAGGCGTTGTAGTTGCCCTCGAAGGTCAGCCGTTCGACCTGCCCACCATCGGCCCGCACGCGGTAGATCTGCGGGCCGCCGGCCCGGTCGGATGTGAATATCAGGTGGCGTCCATCCGGCGTCCACACCGCCTCGGTGTCGATGGCCCAGTGATCCGTGACCTGCCGGGTTTCGCCAGTGGACAGGTCCAGCACGTGAATGTCCGTCTGGCCGCCGCGGGAGCGGGTCACCGCCAGACGGCGACCATCCGGCGACCAGCTGGGCGCACTGTTGATGCCCTCGAAACTGGCCACGCGCTCGCGCTCACCGGTGGCGATCTCCTGGACGAAGATTTCCGAGCGGCGGCTTTCAAACGACACATAGGCGAGCCGCTGCCCATCCGGCGACCAGGACGGCGACATGATGGGCTCGCGGGAGCTGAGGATGCTCTCCGGGTAGTGGCCGTCGGCATCGGCGAACACGAGCCGCCAACGGCGTCCCTCGCTCTCGTCGCTGATGGCGACGTAGGCGATGCGTGTGTTGAATGCGCCGGGGCGCCCCAGCAGCTCTTCGTAGATCTCGTCGCTGATGGTGTGTGCAGCGGTGCGCAGATCGTCCACGCCGGCGCTGTAGCGTCGGCCGGCCATGGAACTGCCGGCGAAGACATCCAGCAACTGGTAGCTGACGCGATAGCGGTCGCCGTCCTGCTCCACCTCGCCGATCACCAGGTGGTCTACGCCAAGGGCACGCCAATTGCCGAAGTTGATCTGCTCGCGGCGGGTGGGGCGCTCGATGAAGTCCTCCTGGGGCAGCAACTCGAACTGGCCGCTGCGGGTCAGGTTGTTGCTGATGATGGCGCCGATGTCCTGCGGCGGGCTGCCGCTGCCGGACCAGCCGAAAGGCACGACGGCAATGGGTACCGCCGCTTCCGCGCCGCCGGTGATTTCGATCAGCAGTTCGCTTTTCGCCACCACCGGGCACAATGCCAGCGTCAGGGCGACGGTCAGCAGCTTGGCCAGTCTTTTGGGCATGATTTATCCATCCGGGTTGAATCTGAAGGTGACATTGTCCAGGTTGGCGCGGCGAAACGCGTCTGCGCTGTCCGGTACCGGCAGCGGCGAGGCACGTCGAATTGCCTGTTCCACCGAGCGGTCAAAGGTGGCATCTCCGCTGCTGCGTATGATTTCGATGCTGACCACCTCGCCGGACGGTTGCAAGCGCACGCGGACATCCGCGGTCAGGCCGTCGACAGAACCAGGCGGACGCGTCCACGCATTGCGCACCCGATCCGCCCAGACCGAGACGAAACGCGTCCGGGCCCGCTCGGCCTGCCGGGCCAGTTGCTCTTCTTCGGCCTGACGCTGCAGCTGTTCTTCGCGTTCCCGTTGCTGGCGGGCTTCTTCCTCCCGGCGCTGGCGTTCGGCCTCTTCCTGGCGGCGGCGCTCTTCCTCGGCGCGGCGTTGTTCTTCCTCCGCCCGCCGGCGTTCTTCCTCACGGCGCTGACGCTCGGCTTCTTCCTGGCGGCGGCGCTCGGCTTCGGCCTCGGCACGACGGCGTTCCTCTTCCTCCGCCTGCCGTCGCACTTCTGCCTCGCGCTCACGCTCGCGTTCCGCCGCTGCCTGTTCCTCACGACGACGTTGCTCCGCGGCTTCGGCCTGCCGGCGCTGCTCCTGCTCTGCCTGCTCGCGCTGCCGCTGCTCGGCTTCCCGGCGCTCCTGTTCCTGACGCTGTTGCTGGCGCTCCTGTTCGCGCCGGGCCTCTTCGGCGGCCTGTTGGCGACGCTCTTCCTCACGCTGGGCCTGTTCCACCGCCTCCCGCCGGGCGTCCAGGTCCTGGACGACCTGTTGTTCATCCAGCGCCACTGCGTGGATCACTTCCGGTGGTTCCTCCCGCTGCACGGCGACGCTGGGCGAGGACAGGTTGACGAACAGCAAGGCGAGGGCCACCGCATGCACGATCAGCGAGTACAGCAGAAAGCGGCTGTCGCGCAGGCCGGGGCGGGAGACAGGCATGATTCCGTCTACTCCTGCGGGGGCCGGGTCATGAGCCCCACTTGCGGCACGCCGGCGCCTCGCAGGGAGGACATGGCCGTCAGCACGTGGCCGTAGGCCACGTTGCGGTCGCCGCGCACCATCACCGGGGTCTGCGGGTTGTTCCGCATGACCCGGGCGACAAGATCCATCAACTCATCCGGTGTCACTGGTTCATCGGGGTCGATGCCGATACTCACCGTGTATTCGCCATCACCGGTGACGGTGACCACTACCGGATCGATGTCGCTCTGGTCGATGGGCTCCGAGGTAATCTCCGGCAGATCCACATCAACGCCGTGATAGAGCAGGGGGGCGGTGACCATGAAAATCACCAACAGCACCAGCATCACGTCGATGTAGGGCACCACGTTGATTTCGGACATCGGCTTGCGGCGTGCGCCGCGCTGCTTTCTCATCGCCACCTCTTCGGCGTCGCGCCCACGTTGCTAGCGGTCACCGGTCGCGCTGCCGGCGGATGCTGTGGAGTGGGCATGTCGCTGGAGGATGCTGACGAATTCCTCCATGAAGGTGTCGTATCGGCCGCACATCCGCTCCACCTGGTTGGCATAACGGTTGTAGCCGATGACCGCCGGGATGGCCGCAAACAGGCCCAGTGCCGTGGCGATCAGCGCTTCGGCGATACCCGGAGCCACGGTTGCCAGCGTCGCCTGCTGCTGGGCGCCCAGTGCGCGGAAGGAATTCATGATCCCCCACACCGTCCCGAACAGCCCGATGTACGGGCTGACCGACCCGACGGTGGCAAGAAACGGGATGCGCGATTCGAGATCATCCTCTTCCCGGGACAGGGTGATGCGCATGGCACGCTGCGCGGCTTCGACTTGTGCCGCCACCGGTGAGCCCTGCTTGCGCATGCGGGAGAATTCGCGGAACCCGGCCCGGAAGATGCGCTCCATGCCGCTCTGGTTGTCTTCGCTACCGCCGATCCGGGCGTAGATCTCGGCGAGATTGCCGCCGGACCAGAACCGGTCTTCAAAATCTTCCGCATCCGCCTGGGCGCGGCGGAGTTGGGCCCGTTTCTGGAAGATCAGCGCCCAGGACGCAATGGATGCCAGTGCCAGGATCAGCATCACCAGCTGGACCAGCAGACTGGCCTCCAGCACCAGATGCATGATCGACATTTCATCTTGCATGGGAGAACTCCGCAATGAGCGCGTCAGGCAGGGCCGTCGGCAGTTCCGTATTGGCGTCGATGCAGGCCACCGTTACCGTGGCTTCGCAGATCGCTTGGTCATTTTCGTCATGAATGCGCTGATCGAAGGTCAGACTTGCCCGGCGCCGCTTCAGCAAAGAACTCACCACGTTGAGGCAGGCGTTGAAACGCGCCGGCCTGCGGAAGCGGATATCCATGGAGTGGACGACGAAAAGCACCCCGGGTTCCCGGCGCAATGCGTCCTGCTCGAACCCCAGGCTGCGTAGCCATTCGGTGCGTGCACGTTCCATGAAGCGCAGGTAATTGGCGTGATAGACCATGCCACCACTGTCCGTGTCCTCGTAGTAAACCCGTATCGGCCAGTGAAAACTCGTCATGGATCCCGTGTGATCGACGCCACCTTGTAACCGTGCTTAATGTAAAGCCTATCGAGAACTTACGGCAAGTACCTAAAATAAATTCTCTTTAAGCACTGTCGCCGATTGGCGACGGGGCTGGGCGGGGTTTGGCGAATAATGGCGTCACTGCTGCATCCAGCCCTGTCTCCTTCTTGAGACAGGGCTGGAGCGTGGCCTACTGACGGCTGGTCGCTTTGAACAACGACGGATCGATATGGTGGCGGTGCAGCAGCTTGTAGAACTCCGTACGGTTGCGCTTGGCAAGCCGTGCCGCCTGGCTCACGTTCCCGCCAGTGGTCTGCAGCAGCTTGGCCAGGTAGTCCTTCTCGAATCGCTTCCTGGCGTCCGCGAAAGGCATGATGGTACCCGGCTCGTCACGCAGCGCGTTCTGCACCAGCGTGTCATTGATAACCGGCGTGGTGGCCAGGGTCAGGGTTTGCTCCACCACGTTGTAGAGCTGCCGTACGTTGCCGGGCCAGGGCGCGCTGACGAGGCGTTCCATGGCCTCCGGCGCAAAGCCGCGGACATGCTTGCCGTACTTCTCCCGCAACTGGGCAAGAAAGTGATTGGCCAGCAGCGGAATGTCTTCCCGCCGCTCAGCGAGCTGTGGCAACTCCAGGGACACCACGTTTAGCCGGTAGTAGAGATCCTCACGGAACTCCCCCTCGGCCATGGCCTGCTCCAGGTCGCGGTGGGTGGCGGAGATGATCCGGACATCCACGGGTATGGTCCGGGTTGCGCCGACCGGACGAACTTGTTGATCCTGCAGCACCCGCAGCAACTTGACCTGCAGCGCCAGCGGCATATCGCCGATCTCGTCCAGGAACAGCGTGCCGCCACTGGCCTCCTGGAACAGCCCGGTGTGATCCTGGGTGGCGCCCGTGAACGAGCCGCGACGGTGGCCGAACAGTTCCGACTCCAGCAGCGGCTCGGGGATGGCGCCACAGTTCACCGCGATGAAGGGCTTGTCGTGGCGGCGGCTGGCGCGATGAACCGCGCGGGCAAGCAGCTCCTTGCCGGTACCGCTGTCGCCGCTGATGAAGACGCTGGCGTCGGAATCCGCCACCATGCGCGCCTTGCTCAGCATGTCCTTCATCGTGGCACTGCGGGTGACGATGCCGTCGGCCCAGGTATCATCCTGGCCGTCGTTATCGGCGCCGCCGGAAAGCTGCATGGCCGCAGCAACCTGCTCCAGCAGCTTCTGGCTCTGGAAGGGCTTGGTCAGGAAGCTGAACACACCGTTTCGGGTGGCTTCCACCGCTTCGGGTATGGAGCCGTGGGCGGTAAGAATAATGACCGGCAGAGTTGGGTGCTCACGGTGCACGGCATCGAACAGGGCAAGCCCGTCCATGCCGTCCATGCGCAGATCGGTGATGATGACATCCGGCCGCTGGGCGGCCAGCACGGCCAGGGCCCGCTCTCCACTGGGTGCCGTATTGACCGAGTAGCCAGCCGACTTCAGGCGAATGGACAACAGCCTCAGCAAACCAGGATCGTCGTCGACCAGCAGGACATTGCGCTTCATGGGGCCTCCGGTGGTGGCGTTCTCAGCGGCTACGCTCGCGGATGCTCTGATCGATGGCTCTAAGGGCTTCGATCTGCTCTTCCAGCGCGGCGTTGCGCGACTGTTCCCGTGTCAGTTGCTCGCGCATGGCGGCCTGGGTCTCCTGGCTGCCCCTACGCTCGTCCAGTCCCTGTAGCAATAGCCGTGCCAGCGCCTGTATGTCCTGGTCCCGTGGGTCCTGCTCACACTGCTCCAGCGAACGGCGAACCGGCTGCATGTCGTCCTGCGGGGGTTCCGGCAAAGTCATGTGCAGCGCGGCAACCCGCACGGTGAGACCGTTGCATCGGTCCTCGGCCAGGCGCGGTCGCAGGCTCCCGTAACGATCGACGCGTTCCTGATCGGATGCGCGCATGTCTGCGCTGAAGTCGGCCAGCCAGTCCGGTGCGGGCTGAAAACTGTCGTCAACTGGAGACGGCTCCGGCGCAGGGCACTCGAGAAGCTCGCACATACTCTCGCCAAGGCTTGCACAGCCGGCGAGGGTGATGCTCAGAGCTGCGAGCAGGACGAAACGATGGAGCTTGATCATGAGGTGGCTCTGCTGTCTTCCCGGATCATGGTGACCATGGCGGGCTGATGGCGAGGGAGGGTCACGCGGATGCACGTACCGTGGCTGCCATTGCCGCTGACCGAAATACTACCCCCATGGGCCTCGACATGCCCACGGGCAATGGACAGGCCCAGGCCGGAGCCCTTGACGTAACCCTCGGCCTTGTGACGCCCCTGGAAGAATGCGTCGAACACCGATTCGCGCTCCTCCAGCGGGATGCCCGGACCTTGGTCGGCGACTTCCATGATCACCGCGTCTCCCTCCCAGTGTCCCTCGATCCTGATTGTGCCGCCGCGGGGCGAGAACTTCACCGCGTTGGACAGGAGGTTGTCGACCAGGGTGCGCAACCGCTCCAGGTCGCCCTGGAAATGGATGTCCTGAACCGCCAGATCCAGCCGCAGGCTCTTGGACATGATCACCGGCTTATGGTTGCGCGCCACCTCATCGATCAGTGTCGGCAGCCGGATGCCGGAGAGTTGGAGATCTCCGGAATCTTCCGGTGCCGTACTGAACCGTAGCAGATCTTCAATGAGCCGCTGCAAGGCCACGGTGTTGTGCTGGAGTATGCTGACCACCTCGTGCTGCTCTGCCGTGAGGTCGCCCACCGCCTGGTCCTGCAGCAGCTCCGCACCCTCGCGGATTGCGGTCAAGGGGGTCTTGAGTTCATGGGACATGTGCCGCAGGAAACGCCCCTTCTGCTCTTCCAGTTCCATCAGTCGCTGACGCAACCAGTCCAGTCTCACGCCGAGATACTCCAGATCCTCCGGGCCCCGGACCTGCACGGGGGTGTCGAAGCGGCCGTCGCCGAGTCGGCGAATCGCCCGGTCCAGCTGGCGAACCGGGCGGGAGATCAGGAACGTGAACAGCGTGGCGGAGCTGATGGTCAGCAATACCAGCCCCAGCCCCAGTGCAAAGAGCAGGGTGCGGGCCGTCCCCGCGGTTTCGCGCAGAATGCTCACCTCCCGGTCCACCATCCTGTTGCTGCCGGATAGCACCTGCTGGGCAAGCTCGTTCAGGTCGAGGAAGGCGGCGGCGACCGCCGGTTGATCCAGGGCTTCGTCGTTTTCGCGGATGGCCTCGGCAACCTGCTCCTGCCGGGCGATCAGGGCATCGACACTGTCCAGGTGATCGCTGTCCAGCGGCAGGCGCTGCAGCCGCTGGGCGGTGGTCATGAAATCGCCATTGACCTGCTCGAAGGCGTCCAGCAACTCGCTGTCACCCAGGATCAGGTATTGCCGCCCGCTGCGCTCCATGTCGGTGAGCAGGTCGATGAGTTGCCGGCTGTTGGTGATGGCCTGCACCGCCTGATAGACGGCGGTCTGTGACTGATGGGCCAGACGGTCCACCTGCAGCGCTGCATAGCCCAGTGCCAGCACCAGGGGCAGGGATACGAAGGCGAAGCCGTAGAGGATCAGTTTCGCCAGGGATTTTGGTTGGTACAGGGTCATACATGGCGTCCGGATGCGTGCGGGCTCACGCTGCCGGCCGTGACAGCGACGTCCCCGGCAGAAACGGCTGGATCAGCCGTGCGGCGTTCCATCCTTTTGCTCGGAGAAAAGATCCCGCGACTCGGTGACGATACGCCCCGGAGGCGGACGGTTGAAATGAGTATAGGCATTGGCGGTTGCCATGCGGCCGCGGGGGGTGCGCATGATAAAGCCCTGCTGGATCAGGTAGGGCTCCAGCACCTCCTCGATGGTGCCGCGCTCTTCACCGATGGCCGCCGCCAGGTTGTCCAGCCCCACCGGCCCGCCGTCGAACTTGTCCATGATGGTCAGCAGCAGGCGCCGATCCTGCTCGTCGAAGCCGCTGTCATCCACGCAGAGCATGCGCAGGGCCGCGTCGGCCACCTCGGCGGTGATACGACCGTCTGCCTTGACCTCGGCGAAATCCCGCACCCGGCGCAGCAGTCGATTGGCGATACGCGGCGTGCCCCGCGCACGGCGAGCAATTTCCCTCGCGCCGGCCTCCTCAAGCGGGAGTTTCAGCAACTGCGCCGACCGGGTGACGATGTAGGCCAGGTCATCGGCGCCGTAGTATTCCAGCCGCTGCACGATGCCGAAGCGCGCCCGCAGCGGCGAGGTCAGCAGCCCGGCCCGTGTGGTGGCTCCCACCAGGGTGAAGGGTGGGAGGTCCAGTTTGATGGAGCGTGCCGTGGGGCCCTCGCCGATCATGATGTCGATTTTCTGGTCTTCCATGGCCGGGTAGAGCACTTCTTCCACCGGTGCACTGAGGCGATGGATCTCATCCACGAACAGCACGTCGCCGGGTTCGAGGTTGGTGAGCAGGGCAGCAAGGTCGCCCGCCTTCTCCAGCACCGGCCCCGAAGTCTGGCGCAGGCTCACACCCATTTCGTTGGCGACGATGTGCGCCAGTGTGGTCTTGCCAAGACCTGGCGGGCCGAAGATCAGCAAATGATCCAGCGCCTCGTCACGATTGCGGGCAGCCTGGATGAAGATCTCCATTTGTTCGCGCATGGCCGGCTGGCCCACGTAGTCGGCCAGTCGGCGCGGACGCAGCGCCTTCTCGATGGCTTCGTCATCGGCGTTGGCGGAAACGGTAACCAGGCGATCCGGTTCGATCATGGAGCAACTCGCAGTGGCGCTGTTCGATTGGCCTGTGTGCCGTCGATCATCTTACCGTGTTCTGCAGGGCCAGTCGGATGATTTCCTCGCTGGGCAGGTCCGTGGCATCCACCCGTGAGACCAGCTTGCTCGCTTCCGCGGGGCGATAACCCAGGGCCACGAGGGCGGCAATGGCGTCACTGCTGGCGTCGCCCGCGGGGGCCGTCCGGGCCTTGCCGCCAACGCCTGGCAGGGCGCCGCCGCCACCGAGGTTGTTCAAACCGTCCTTCAGTTCGATCACCAGCCGCTGTGCGGTCTTCTTGCCCACCCCCGGCAGGCGGGTCAGGCTGTCGGCATCCTGTTGCTGGATGCAGTGGATCAACTCGTCCACGCTCATGCCCGAGAGCAGGGTCAGCGCCAGTTTCGGGCCCACACCGTTGACCCGGATCAGGCTGCGGAACAGGCTGCGTTCCAGCCGGGTCAGAAAACCGTACAGGTTGTGGGCGTCATCCTTGATGGACAGGTGGGTGTAGAGAGTCACCGGCTCGCCCACGGCTGGCAGCGCGTAGAAGGTGGACATGGGCGCTTCTATCTCGTAACCCACACCGGCCACGTCAAGCAGTAGCGCGGGCGGCTGTTTCTCGGCGAGATGTCCCTGCAGGCGTCCGATCATGGTGAAGGGTTCACTTCCATTGTTTTGCCGTGGCCTGGGCGACCCGGCGACTGAAAGGGCTCTGGTGCAGATGGCACAGGGCCATTGCCAGGGCGTCGGCGGCGTCCTCCGGCGGCGCCGTGGGCAGCTCCAGCAGCAGGCGCACCATCATCTGGACCTGCTGCTTGTCCGCCGAACCCTGGCCCACCAGTGCCTGCTTGGCTTCCGCCGGTGTGTATTCGTGCACCGGCAGGCCCAGCACCGCACCGGCACAGATGGCCGCGCCCCGGGCCTGACCGAGCTTCAGCGCCGATGAAACATTATGGCGAACGTGTACCTGCTCCACCGACAGCGCTTCTGGCTGGTGCTCATGGATCAGGGCGGTGAGATCCTCGAATATGATCCGCAGCCGCTCCGGGAACGTGGCCGACGCCGTGCGTATCACGCCACTGGTGACATAGCGAAACCCCCGGCCGGCACTTTCCACGATGCCGAAGCCGGTCACCCTGGAGCCGGGGTCAATGCCGAGTATGCGGCTCATGCACCGGGCCTCCCGACTCAGGCATCGTAGGCATCCTGATCGATGTCGGCGTTGTGATAGACGTTCTGCACATCGTCCAGGTCTTCCAGCATGTCGAGCATCTTGATCATCGTTGCCGCCTGGTCGCCGGACACGGCCACCGTGGTTGCCGGGCGCTGGGTGACTTCGGCGTCTGCGGGCTCAAGGCCAGAGGCCTGCAGGGCATCGCGCACGGCCATGAATTCGTCCGGGCTGGTGAGTACTTCGATGGATCCATCCTCGTTGGTGAGGATATCCTCCGCGCCGGCCTCCAGGGCCGCTTCCATGACGGCATCCTCCTCGGTGTCCGGCGGAAACGTGATCACACCGGCCTTGGAGAACAGGAACCCCACCGAGCCGTCGGTGCCCAGGTTGCCGCCAAACTTCGAGAAGGCATGGCGCACCTCTGCCACGGTGCGGTTGCGGTTGTCGGTCATGCAGTCGACCATCACCGCCACGCCATTCGGGCCATACCCCTCGTAGCGAATTTCCTCGTAAATGGCCGAGTCGTCCTGGCCGGAGGCGCGCTTGATGGCGCGCTCGATGTTGTCCTTGGGCATGTTGACCGACAGCGCGCGGTCAACCGCCAGGCGCAGACGCGGGTTGCTGGCCGGGTCCGGATCACCCATGCGCGCGGCGACAGCGATCTCCCGGATCATGCGGGTGAAGATCTTGCCGCGCTTGGCATCCTGCGCCTTCTTGCGATGCTGGATGTTGGCCCATTTGCTGTGACCTGCCATGAACTGTCTCGCTCCCCAATGGTGATTCGTCGGCCGCGCCAGCCTTGCCGGCGCGAGCACGGCAAAGCTTATGGAAGCGCTGCGCCCTTGTCACCATCGCGAGCATGGCAATAGCCCTGCGCCGCCGGCAGTCACACCAGAAAATCGTCCAGACGCGTGGTTGGTGTTCCGCCGATATGGCCGCCTTGTGACGACAGCCACTCATCGGCCCGCTGCCGGCCCTGGTCCCGAAGGTGTTCAAGGAAGGCCCGGTCGGCATTGATCCGGCTGGTGCCGCCAAGTCCCGCCACATCCTCGTCGGCGCTGATGCGGTGCAGGAAAATGCCGCTGCCTCCCCGCAGCCGGCCCGCGCGCCGCAGTCCCGCGAGGATCTGCAGCTCCCGGGTGAGTGTCGACTGAAAGGCGATTTCGTTGGCGCGATCCACAATCCCGGAAACCTGGGTGGGTACGGCTTCATGGCGGTCGGGTGCGAGTTGCACCACCAGCAGATCATTGGCCGGGGTTTCCAGCAGCAACGGGAACAGCGGTGGATTACCGGTGTAGCCGCCGTCCCAGTAGTGCTCCCCGTCGATCTCTATCGCCTGGAACAGCAACGGCAGGCAGGCGGAGGCGAGCAGGGACCGCGGCCGCAGGTCCTGATTCCTGTGCAGGACGAGCCGGCCGCTACGCACGTTGGTGAGGGCGATGAACAGGGGCGGCGCGTGCCGATGTCGCAGCGCATCGAAGTCGATGAACTTCTCCAGTAACTGCACCAGCGGATTGTAGTCGCCGGGGTTCAACTGGTAGGGAGAAGCCAGACGACTCAGGTTTTTCAGCAGCACGAATCCCGGCGAGTAATCCCGGTTCCAGCCGTGCAGTAAGTGATCGAGCGGCGTGCTCTGCAGGGGGCCGCTGCGGGCCTGCTCGGCCACGCCCAGCCACAGAGCCTCCAGTGTGCGCCGGGCACCGTCATGGCCGCCCTGAACCAGCCCACAGGCCAGTGCCGCCGCATTGAGTGCCCCGGCGCTGGCGCCGCTGATGCCGAGTATGGATACGCGGGTTTCCAGCAGGCGATCGAGTACCCCCCAGGTGAAGGCACCGTGACTGCCACCACCCTGCAGCGCCAGGGCAAGAGAGGGGCGGCCCAGGGAGCGTGCCAGCCCCCAGCCCATGCGCCGGAGTCCAGTCAGTCTCATGCGCGTCGCTCTCCCGTGGGTCGGTCTGCACACTTACTCTCGCAGCTATGCCGCTGAACCGCTACGGGTCGAGTGCCTGGAATGTGATCGCGGGCGCGTTTCCACGCAGCCCTGTTCGCTACCATCGGGGAAAGGGTCGGGGCTGCGCGCTCCCAGGCAGCGACATAAAAACCTCGGGACAGGATATGGCGAGAATTGAACCGGAATTGCTTGAAAACCTAGTGCCTCTGCGTGAATTGACGCCGGAGGCCCTGCAGGCCCTGGCCGGCGAGGTAGAGATCGAGGAGGTCCCGGCGAAGACGGTGATCTTCCGTCGTGGCGGTGCCGACGGCTATGCCCGCTACGTACTCTCGGGAACGGTGGTGCTGGTGGACGGCGATAACGCCCGTCGCACCATGACCGGAACCGGCAACGCCGGCGTGGCGCCGGAGCCGTTGGCCCGCACGGCGCCGTTCGACAGCCATGCCGTGGCCGGCACCGATGTCAAACTGATTCGTCTGTCCGCCGCCCGTATCCAGCAACTCCTTGCCAGCAGCAGGCTGCCAGAGGCCGAGGTGGCGGAGGTGAGTCCCGAGGGCGGCGATGGCGACGCCCTGTTCTATCGGTTGTTCGATGATCTGATGAACGATCGCCTGGAGTTGCCGAGCATGCCGGATATCGCCGTGCGTGTGCAGCAGGCAATCGCAGAGCATGAAGCTGGCCCGGCGGACCTGGCGCGTATTCTCCAGTCCGATCCGGTTATCGCGGCACGGCTCATACAGGCGGCCAATGGTGCGGCTTTCGGCGGACAGCGGGACGTCGACGCCCTGCAGCCCGCCATCACCCGGCTTGGCCTGTCCACCACCCGGGAAGTGGTGACCGCAATTGCCCTGAAGGCGGTTTTTCATTCCAGCAATCCCCTGGTGAACAAGCGCATGGTGGAACTGTGGATGCACAGCTCCCTGGTTGCAGCGACTTCCCAGGTGCTGGCGCGCAAGCTCAGTGGCTTCGCCCCCGACCGTGCCCTGCTGGCGGGCCTGGTGCACGACATCGGCGTGATTCCCATGTTGACCAATGCGGCGTCCTATCCGGCCCTGGTCAAGGATCCGGGTCTGCTTGAAGAGACGATCCGCGAATACCGGGGGCAGGTTGGCAGCATGATCCTGCGTCGCTGGAACTTCCCCGAGGATCTGATTGCCGTGCCGCTGGCGGCGGAAGACTGGATGCGGGAGGTGGATGCGCCCGGTGGCGATTACGGCGACCTGGTCATGACCGCGCAGGTGCAGACCATGGCCGGCGGGCCGGCGATGCCGGCCGCCGACGCGGCTGCGGTGCCCGCGATCAGCGAGACCAGCGCCTATCGCCGGCTCGGTCTGGAAGAGCTGGGCATCACGGATTCCGCCTCCATCATGCAGGAGGCCAGGGGTGAGATCGCCGAAGCGCAACGGCTACTGATCGCCTGACCGGTGGCGCCGGGTGGAGGCTCAGGTCTCCGCCGTTGCCTCCTTGCGGAGATCCTTGCGCAGGATCTTGCCAACGGGGGTCTTGGGCAGTTCGTCGCGAAACACCACCTCCCTTGGCACCTTGTAGTTGGTCAGATGCTCCTTTCCATAGGCAATCAGCGCCTGCTCGGTCAGTGACGGATCCTTGCGCACCACGTAGGCGCGCACCGTCTCACCGCCGTTCTTGCCGGGCACACCGATGACTGCGACTTCGGCGACCCCGGGGTGGCCATCCAGCACTTCCTCGACCTCATTGGGGTATACGTTGAAGCCGCTGACGTCGATCATGTCCTTCTTTCGGTCGACGATGCGGATGTAGCCATCGGCATCCATGGTGGCCACATCCCCCGTGAGGAACCAGCCGTCCCGTAGTGCCTGCGCTGTCTCGTCATCACGGTTCCAGTAACCACTGAAGACCTGTGGGCCGCGCACTGCCAGTTCGCCGGCTTCACCCTGGGGTACGGGCGCGCCCTCGTCATTGACAATGCGCACATCCGTACCCGGCACCGGCAGTCCGATGCTGCCCAGCACGATGCGGCCGGTGGGTTGGTTGACCGAGACCACCGGGCTGGTTTCGGACAGGCCATAGCCTTCGCAGAGTTCGCTGCCGACCAGTTCTTTCCACTCCTTGGCCACGCTTGCATGCAGCGCAGTCCCGCCGGAGATGGTCATGTCGATGGCCGGCGGCTTGCCGCGGAACCAGTCCTCGTGACAAAGCGCGTGGAACAGCACGTTGACGCCTGAGAACTTGGTCACCGGAAATGTCTCGAACGCCTTGCGCAGATTGCTGGGTGGACGCGGCGATGGGCAGAGCACGTTGCGGCAGCCGTTCATGAAGAAGGTCATCATGTTAAAGCTGAAGGCGAAGATGTGATAAAGCGGTAGTGCGGTGAGGATGACCTCATTGCCCGGACGGATCACCGGCCCCGCCACTTGCTGGATCTGGGCCAGGTTGGCAAGCAGGTTGCCGTGGCTCAGCATCGCGCCTTTGGCCACACCGGTGGTGCCGCCAGTGTACTGCAGCACCGCCAGATCGTCGGTGGCCCGCTCCACCGGGGAGAACCTGCCAGCCTTCAGCAAGTTTGCGCCCTGGCTCAGGGCATTCTCCAGGGATTGGGTCTGCGCGGTGGGGGTGGGGATCTGTTTCTTCAGGCGCAGCACCGTCCTGATCAGCGTACGTTTCAACCAGGGAAACCCGGTGGCGACGCTGGCAAGCAGGACATGTTCCACGTCGGTGTCACGCAGCCCTTCGCCGAGCTTGTCGGCGAAGAGGTCGATCAGCAGTAACACCCGCGCGCCACAGTCCTTGAGCTGCAGATTCATCTCGCGGGCGGTATAAAGCGGGTTGAAGTTCACCAGAACCAGCCCCGCCTTGAGGATGCCGAACACCGCAACCGGGTAGGCCAGGCAATTCGGCATCTGTACCGCCACCCGGTCACCTGGGCGCAGCTTCAGCTCTTCGGAGAGATAGGCCGCAAACTGATCAGACAAGCGGTCGATATCGCCATAGCTGTAGGATGCATGCAGGCCGTTGTCGAGGCAGATGGTGAAGGCGACGCGTTCGCGATACTGCTCGCAGGCCCGCTGCATGAGACCGACCAGCGTCTGGTCGGGCAGCGCGTTCAATTCCGTATCGATTCCCTCGCCGTAGTGCGCCAACCAGGGCCTGCTGTCGTAAAACGCCTGTGCCTGTCGGATGGTGTCATCCATGGTGTCTGGCTACCTCCTTGTTCGCGTCCGGGATGGACGATTGAAATGAAAGATCTGAATATGAATTCACACTTTACAGATGCCCATTCCGGCTGGCCAGCATATGGATGGCGACGCGGCCTCGACCGGGTACACTCTGCCACCAGAATGCGGTGTGACAAGAGGGGGCGATGAGGGAAACCGTCAGGGCCGAGCGCCTGGATGATGCGATCGAGCCGGCTTGTGTCGCCCGGGCATTGCGTGGCAGCGGCGGGCTGGTGTGGCTGGACAGCGCCGGCGCCGGCGGGCGCTACGACATCATCTCCGCGGCGCCCGGCGAGTTGCTCATCAGTCGCCGGGGGCGCTGTTTGTGGCGCCGTCGTGACGGTGTCTGGCAGGCCAGTCGGCGCGATCCCTTCAGCGTGCTCGCGGAGCGTCTGGCAAGCCGACGGGTGGATGCCGGGCCGTGGCCCTTTCCCGGCGGCGCCATGGGCTACTTCGGCTACGAACTCGGTTACCCTGTGGTGCACCTGCCGCAACCGTCGCCTGCGTCCGCGGACCTCCCGGATATGGCGGTGGGGCTCTACGACTGGGCCGTGCTGCGAGATCGCGATGCCGGCACCACCTGGTTATTGACTCTCCCCGGTGCCTCCATGACAAGCCGGCAACTGAGCCGGCTGCTTCAACGGGCGGCGCCGCTCGGCAATTACCGGATGAGTACGATCCAGGTCGATACCCACGCTGCCGCATATCGCGAGCAGTTCCAGCGGGTGATGCGTTATATCCAGGACGGTGACTGCTACCAGGTGAATCTGTCCCGCCGTTATCGTGCGGACTTCCATGGCGACCCCCTGACCGCCTACATGGCTCTGCGCAGGCAAAGCCCCGCCCCCTACGGCGCCTACCTGGAGCAAGCCGGCCGGGCGGTGCTCAGTATTTCACCGGAGCGTTTCCTGCGATTGCGCGACGGCCTGGTCGAGACCCGGCCCATCAAGGGTACCCGCCCGCGGGTGCAGGACCCGGCGGCGGACGCTGCCCAGCTGCAGGCATTGCTCGAGAGCCCCAAGGATCGGGCAGAGAACCTGATGATCGTCGATCTGCTTCGAAATGATCTGGGTCGTGTCTGCGAGACCGGTAGCATCCGGGTGCCGGAGCTGTTCCGCGTCGAGTCCCATCCCACCGTGCATCACCTGGTGAGTACGGTGACTGGCAGGCTGCCATCGACCACGTCGCCAGCACTGCTCCTGCGGGCCTGCTTCCCCGGGGGGTCGATCACTGGGGCACCCAAGCGGCGGGCCATGGAGATCATTGCCGAACTGGAGCGCGGCCGGCGTGGTGTCTACTGCGGAGCGGTTGGTTACCTGGGCTACGACGGTGCCATGGATACCAGCATTGCCATTCGCACCGCCCTTGTCGCGGATGGCGAGATCAGCTACCGGGCTGGAGGTGGGTTGGTCAGCGATTCGACGGCCGATGCCGAGTTCGAGGAAACCGAGCACAAGGCCCGGGCCTTTCTGTCGCTGGCCTGATGCGGGATGTCAGTGTCCAAGCAACGAGGCGAGCCCCCGCAGCATCGCCTGCTCCTTCTGGCAGTCATCGCGCAGTCGAATCACAAGGCCCTCGGGGAGGTAATCCGGGTCCTCGAGTTGCAGTGGTAGCTCGTCGAAATCAGCGGCGACCCAGTTCATCGACCCTCGTAGCAGGCGCTGCAGCGACCAGGCCGCGTCAACCTGGTCCGGTTCTGCCAGAGTCTGGATGGTGTCGCTGATGACCGCGGGAAGTTCCCACTCCCGCAGCAGCATGGCACCGGCGGTATAGCGGTCGAAGCCGAGCTGCCGCCGCTCCAGCAGTGCCGGCTCCTGGGTCGGGTCTTCATGCAGTGCGCAGAGGATCTGTTGCATGTCGCCGGGGAAGGTGTGAACCAGCAGCAGCTCACCGATGGAATGCATCAGGCCGCAGAGATGGGCGGCTTCCGCGCCCGTCTCTATTGGCACATACCGTCCGATCTGGCCTGCAGCATGGGAGCAAGCCATTGCGTTGTACCAGTAGATGGCCGGCTCGAAGGCAGGGCAGCGGCTGGTATCGAGCTGCTGGGCCAGCACGATGCTCACGGCCATCATGCGAACCCGGTTCATGCCCAGGCGCATCATGGCCTCGGCCACCGAGTAGGCCGGTTGCTTGCCGCGGAAGAACGCCGAGTTCGCCATGGAGATCAGACGCGCAGTCAGCGCCGGATCCCGGTTGACGGTCTCCGCCACGCGAGCGATATCCACTTCCGGCTCGTTGAGTGCCAACAGGATTTCATGAGAGACGTAGGGCAGCGATGGCAAGCTTGCGCTGGTCGTGCTCAGTCCGCCTGTATCATGCATGAGCCGGATACCTCGTGTGGGTACGTGGGGTGTCTGATCCCGTGGCCACGTCAGGATCAAGGTGCATCCTAGCGGGCATCGACGACTCGAACCGTCGCACTCATCACACTACCGACAACTGTTGCGTGCGCCATGCGGACAAAGACCGCAGGTGGTAACCGAGGCCTGACGGTATGGACGGCCGTTCTGCGCAACGAGGCGCTGATGCTGCAGCGACGCCGCCATTTCGCAAGTGCAGCATTTCTGCCATCATGGTGGATGGTGGCCGCGCTGGACCTGAATGCTGACGGATCGGTTCGGGCGGCTCCGGAAAACTATCGAGAAAGAGGTGGCCTCGGTTCGGTACGCCTCTCCAGTACCCACACCAAACTGCTCAACAGTCGGAGGATTTCCAATGGAACAGGTCGTGATTGTTGCCGCCGGTCGAAGCGCCATCGGTGCTTTCGGTGGTGCCCTGTCTACAGTACCGGCCAGTACCCTGGGTGCCCAGATTATCCGGGGAACCCTCGAGAAGGCCGGGATTTCGCCAGACCAGGTGGACGAAGTGATTCTCGGCCAGGTGCTCACAGCCGCAGTGGGGCAGAATCCTGCGCGGCAGGCTTCCATCGCTGCTGGTCTGCCTGACACCGTGCCTGCCATGACTATCAACAAGGTCTGTGGCAGCGGCCTGAAGGCCGTTCACCTGGCTGCGCAGGCGATCCGCCTGGGCGATGCCGACTGCATCGTGGCCGGGGGTCAGGAAAACATGTCCCTGGCGCCCCACGCGCTGCCCAAGTCCCGTACCGGTCAACGCATGGGCGACTGGAAGCTGGAAGACGTCATGATCAAGGACGGCCTCTGGGATGCCTTCAACAACTACCACATGGGTGTGACCGCCGAGAACCTGGTGGAGAAGTACGGCATTACCCGCGAAGAACAGGACGCGCTGGCAGCCGAGTCGCAGCAGCGCGCCGTCGCCGCCATGGAAGCCGGTCGTTTCAAGGACGAGATCATTCCCGTCTCGATTCCCCAGCGTAAGGGTGATCCGGTGGTCTTCGATACCGACGAGTATCCCAAGCCGGGCACCGATGCTGCCAAACTGGGCAAGCTGCCCGCCGCGTTCAAGCGCGAGGGTGGCAGCGTCACCGCGGGCAATGCATCGGGCATCAATGATGGCGCCGCCATTATGGTTGTGATGTCGGAACGCAAGGCCAAGGAACTGGGCCTGGAGCCGCTGGCCTATGTTCGCGCCTATGCCAGTGCCGGTGTTGATCCGGCCATCATGGGGTCGGGCCCGGTGCCGGCGACCAAGCGCTGTCTGTCTCGTGCCGGCTGGTCTGTGCCGGACCTGGATCTGGTGGAGGCCAACGAGGCCTTTGCCGCTCAGGCGCTTGCTGTGGCCCGGGAGCTTGAATGGGATATGAGCAAGGTCAACGTCAATGGCGGAGCCATTGCCCTGGGCCACCCCATCGGGGCCTCCGGGGCTCGCGTGCTGGTGACCTTGCTGCATGAAATGAAGCGCCGTGACGCACATAAGGGGCTGGCTACCTTGTGCATTGGCGGCGGTCAGGGCGTCGCCGTTGCTGTCGAGCGCTGAGACTGGAAGAGATGACAACCCGGGCTTGCGCCCGGGTTGTCGTCGATGTGAGGTGTCCGCATGACCGACGATGTTCGCCTGATCAAGAAGTATCCGAACCGGCGCCTCTATGACACGGCAATCAGCAGCTACATCACGCTGGCCGACGTCAAGAGGCTGGTGACCGACGGTGTCGATTTTCGTGTCATTGATGCAAAAAGTCGTGATGATCTGACGCGTACCATCCTGCTACAGATCATCAGCGAGGAGGAGGAGGGCGGAGAGCCCATCTTCAGCACGGAGTTGCTCGCCCAGATCATACGCTCCTACGGCGGCAACATGCAGAACCTGCTCACCAGCTACCTGGAAAAGAGCATGGACATGTGGTCAGACCAGCAGCGCATGTTTCGTGAACACACACGTGAGTTCATGGAATCGAACCCGATGAGCGTGCTGAGCCAGATCGCCGAGCGCAACCTGAAGATGTGGCAGGCCATGAGTGGGGTCAGCCAATCCAAGGAGGACGGTGACGGGCCATCTGCAACATCCTCCGGCAAGCAATCTCCGACGTCCTCGCCCACAAGGCCTGGGTCGCGCAAGCGCTAACCCCTTTTTTCATCCTGTTTCTCGCTTATTCCCGCGTCGCAGCATAACGCTGCGGCGCGGTTATTGTGCATGGCATCACAAATTTCAATCGATCCTGTCGAACTGAAATATCATCCTAAGTTTATGTTAATTATAAGTAAATATTAATTTCACGATGCGAAATTGATTTTCTTCAGTGTTGACATGGTCTGAGTCCGTCCCTATGCTCGCCAGTGAATTTTCTGCGCCGCACAAAAATGTTTTGTGCGCTTGCGCGGTGCCATCGGCCGCGGTGTGTCATCACCGTCACCGGGTCGAGTGTCCCGCCGAGTGGGCTTTCCGCGCTGCGGGTTTTTGAGGTTCGCCGAAGTCACGCAGGCGTGGCGGCGATGAATGAAGAGGACGAACTATGGCGAGGCGGGTTGCGTTGGTGACGGGTGGCAATGGTGGTATTGGCACCGAAATCTGTCGGCAACTCTCGGCCGCGGGTTATCAAGTGGTAACCACTTGCATGGATCCGGAGCGTGAGGGCATTCGTGAATGGCAGCAGGCGCTGCAGGAAGAGGGCGTCGACGTCTCCTGGGTGCAGTGTAACGTGTCCGACTTTGCCGCATGTCAGACCATGGCCGAAGTGGTGGAGTCCCGCCACGGCCCGGTGGATGTCCTGGTCAATGTTGCCGGCATCACCAGAGACGCCTTCCTGCACAAGCTCGAGAAAACCTCCTGGGACGCCGTCATCAACGTCAATCTGACCAGCGTCTATAACGTTACCCGGCAGTTCGTCGACGGCATGCGCAGTCGCGGCTTTGGACGCATCGTCAACATCTCCTCGGTCAACGGTCAGACCGGCCAATTCGGCCAGACCAATTACTCTGCCGCGAAAGCCGGCATGCATGGTTTCACCATGGCCCTGGCAAAGGAAGGTGCCCGCAAGGGCGTGACCGCGAACTCCATCTCGCCGGGCTACATCGCAACGTCGATGACCGCGGCCATTCCCGAGGAAGTCCGCGAGCAGATCGTGTCGCAGGTTCCGGCGGGGCGCATGGGGCGGCCAGAGGACATCGCCCGGGTTGTCACTTTCCTGGCCGCTGATGACGCCGAGTACATCAACGGTGCCAACATTCCGGTGAATGGCGCACTGTTCACGAGCTTCTGATAGGTAGCGGCAAGAGGCGCTCGGTGCGCTGATTGACAGGGTGGACAGGGCTGTCTACCCTATACTCCGAAAAATTGAGAGGCAAAAAAAAACGGGCAGTCTCGCGACTGGCCCGTCTTAGTCTCTCACTTGCTGGCGGCGATGCCGCTTCTTTTATTATCTCGCAGCGCATCGTGGCGCGTCTTTTATTATGGTGGTGCCGGTTTCCGGCTACCCTCTCCTCCAGGCGACTTTTCAGTCGCCACTCCTCCGCCCCCACTAGCCTGGGGGTGTTTTTTTGGCGCTACTGCCGGTCCTGCGTCGGCTTTGTCATGTTCGGGATTCTACGGATACGTCGGGTCCGCGCAAGTATTTTCGTTGTTGCGTCGCAACAGCTCTTCCCCGCGTTCACAAGTATTTTCGGGCCATTCGCTCCAGTTCAGGAATGAGCGTCTGGCGGTTCCGACGGGACAGAAACACCCCCAGGTGTCCGCCCGGCAACTCGCATTCCTGATAGGGCGTGTCAGCCGGCAGGCAATGCCCCAGCGCCCGTGCCGAGCCGCGTGGCACCAGGTGGTCGTCCGCTGCATAGGCATTGAATACCGGTATTGTCAGCTGGTCGAGGCTGACGCGTTGATTCCTGATTTCCAGGCGGCCGGTGACAAGACGATTCTCGATGTAGAAGTCCCGGAGGAAGCGGTGGAACATCGCTGCTGGTTGATCCGGACAGTCATACATCCAGGCCTCCAGGCGCAGAAACTCCTCGAGCAGATCCTGCCGCTGCAGCAGTGCTGGTAAATCCCGGTAGCGGCGGACCAGCAGGTCCGCGGGTTTGAGTGCGGCAAAGGCGCTGCTTAGCAATTGGCCATTGATGTTGTCTCCGGGCAACGCAGTCTCTTGCACCGGTACCGTCTCCGCCAGTCGGGACAGTGCGTTGCGCTCGGCATGGAAATCCACGGGGGTTGCCAGCGTGACCAGGGCGCCGATGCCAGCAGGACGGGCCAGCGCGTGACAGAGACTCAGGGTGCCACCCTGACAGACACCCACAAGCATGAGTCGTTGGTGGCCGCTTTCCGACAGGACCTGATCAACTGCCTTGCCGAGAAAGCCCGGTACGTAGTCTTCCAGGTCCAGGCTTCGGTCCGCATCCAGGGGGTAGCCCCAATCCACCAGATACACCGGAAAACCTGCTTCCAGCAGATCGCTGATCAATGAGCGTCCGGGTGCCATGTCAAGCAGGTCAGGTCGGTTGACCAGGGAATAGACCAGCAGGATGGGGGGCAGATTGGCTACCGGCTGGTGGGGCAGTGGTGCATAACGTTGCAGGCTGAACGGAGGGCGTTGCAGGCAGGTGCTCGCAGGCAGGGTGCCTCGGCTAACCGGTTGCATTTCAGCACAGCGCTCGAGGGTTTTCGCCCAGTCCGCCTGTGGAGCGCCGTCGTTCATCTTTGCTTGTTCCGGCGGGCGGGCTTTGCCCCGTGAGTCTCAAGCAGATCAAGGCGCTGGCGAAGGGCGTCGAGTTCCTCGTCATTGGCTCGACGCATTTCCTGCAAGCGCACCTGTGTACCTGCGAGATCCTGCCGTGTGGCGATGCCGAAGCCATGCAGCCAGGGCTCGATCAGCGGCAGGGCATCTGCCCTGGCCTGTTGCAGACTGGTGTTCAGTTTCGCCAGGTGCCTGGTGTGTTCATCCGAATCGAGCATGTGTTCATAAGCGTCGCTTAACGCTGACAGCCATGTTTCAAGCAGCTCTTCCCGGTCCGGCGCGGGATCGGATGACCGTGCCGCCAATCGCTGCTCCCAGCCCTTGAGGGCCTTTTCCAGCATGACTTTCTGGGTCTGCGCATAGGCGGCGCCGGCCTCGATCGCAGTGCTCAGCGACTTGTGCAGGGCCTGGAGGTTGGCAACCTGTCGGCCGCCCACGCCAAGCTGCGGCCATTGCCGCAGCGCATCCAGCGTCGCCCTGGCGAGATCGGTGCTGCCGGACGCCGCGCAGGACTCCAGCCAGTGGGTGAGCCATTGCAGATCCGGCGGCAACTGCTGGGCCGTCTCGTCGAGGTGGCGATCTACCTCCTCATGCAGGTTTCGCAGGTGTCGCAGCAGGGAAGCGGTCCAGTCGGCACTGCCCTGGAGATCATCCGCCAGGGACTGGAGAGCGCCGTCCATTGCTGCAATCCATTCGCCGCGCGCACTCAGCAAGGCCTGCTCGCGATCTTTCTCCGGTACCGACGGGTCCAGCGCCCGCAGCCAGGAACGGTTTCCGGCCTGCGCACGCGCGATCCAGTCCAGCCAGTATTCTTCCGGTGCGGGTCCGCTCATGGTCATCCATCGGTTGCAACGCGCGGAGTTTGTCCCTTGTCCGCCGGTCGACGCGTGGTCACGTCTGCCCGGAGGCGCTTTCGACGATCTGGCAGTGTGCCACGAAAGCGCGTGAGCGTCTGTGGGCTGTAGGGGGAACGCGTGTCCTCGAGGCGGCGTGCGGCCCTGGGTCAGCGCATGCGGTTCTCGTAGTCCGCCACGAGTTCCTGTCGGCGGGATACGGCCCGGGACTTGTCGTACATCTCGGCATCGTTGGCATTGATGACCTGGTTCAACTGTTCGATGGCGAGTCGCAGTTGCCCGTGCATCTGATAGTACTCCGCCATTGCCAGCTTGCCTTCATGGGGCACATTGGCGTCCGCCGCGATCTGGGCCAGCTTCTGGTAGAGGGCGGCATCGGGTCCGCGGCGCTGCAGATGTCGCCGGATCACGGCGCGCGCCTCGCCTGCCTTGCTGGCATCGCGGAGTGCGTCTGCGTAATGGTAGACGGTGGGATAATTGTCGGGGAAGAGCTCCAGCGTGAGCTGATAGAACTCCAGCGCCTCATCCTCGTTGCCGGCAGCCCAGTGGGCCCGCGCCAATGCCAGGTAGTACGAGACGAATTCGCCATGCTGATCGATCAGCGTCTCCAGTAGCTCCACCGCCTCTTCGGTCTGGCCCGCCTCGGTCAGGGTCAACGCCAGACCGTAGGCTGCAGCGTTCCGGTCCCCGTTGCCCTCCAGTTGTGCCCGGAAATGCCGTTCCGCGCTGCTGGTGCTCTCGGCCCGTGATACCAGCAGGCGGGTGCGGATGATCTGGTACGTCGCACTTTCCTGTACGTCACGTCGACCGAGTTGCTGGGCACGGGCGCGACTTTCGGAAATCCGGTTCTCCGTAATCGGGTGGGTGCTCAGGTACTCGGGTGGCCGTGTCTGGTACTGGGTTGCCTGGTGCAACCGCTCGAAGAATCGCGGCATGCCCTCGGGGTCGAGGCCGGCCCTGGCGAGAATCTGCAGGCCGATGTTATCGGCCTCGCGCTCGTGTTCGCGGGAGAAGTTGAGCTGCTCCTGGATGGAACCGGCAATGCCGGTCATGGCCGCGGCGCTGCCTGCTTCCGGATCCTGCATGCCCAGCAGGATCGCCGCCATGAGTACGCCCAGGGTACGGAAGCCCGCGCCGCGCTGGGCGTCAAGTCGCCGCGCGATATGTCGCTGCGTGACATGGGCAAGCTCGTGGGCCATCACGCCGGCCAGTTCGCTTTCCGATTGCGTGCGCAGGATCAGGCCGGAGTTGATCCCGATATTGCCGCCAGGCATGGCGAAGGCGTTGATGGCGGGGCTGTCCACGACGAAGAATTCGTACTGGAAGTCCGGCCCGTCTGCGAAGCCAAGCAGCCGCTGACCGAGTTCCTGGATGTAGGCGCGCACTTCCGGATCCTGCTCCATGGGCAGGCGCATCCGCACTTCGCGGATCAGCTCGCGCCCCAGGCGTGCTTCCTGCGAGAGGCTCAGGCTGCGGCTCGCGCCATCACCGATTTCCGGCAAACGAACGCCGTCGGAGTCAGTCTGTGCGGCCACGCCGGCGCCCAGCAGTAGACCGAGTGCGAGCGCTATCACGCGTTTCAAGGAATTCCCCCGGGTCTTCTGGAAGACCGGCTTGCTCTGACGGAACCAGTACAGTCAGCGATTGGACCCGCTATGCCCGCCCATGTTCCGGGCTGTCCGCGCTGCTCTCGTGCGCCTCGATCAGCCGTTGTATGATGACCCGGCATGACCGTCTGCGGCGCATGCACAAACACGATACAGCAAGGAGCTTTGGCTGATGCAGCTGATCCGGGACTGGTTCCGTCAGCACTTCGACAACCCGCAGGTCATCGGCCTCGCCGCGGTACTGATCGTTGGAATGACGCTGTTCCTGTTCTTCAGCAGCATGCTCGCTCCGGTGATCGCCTCCCTGGTGCTTGCCTACCTGCTTGAGGGCGTGGTGCGCAGTCTGGAGCGTTTCGGCGTGCCCAGGATGCTGGCGGTTTCTTTCGTGTTCCTGGTGTTCTTCGTCGGTCTGTTGCTGTTTTTCTTTGCACTGATTCCCATACTCATTCGGCAGATTGGCCAGCTGGTGGACGAACTTCCGAAAATTCTCAACGCCAGCCAGGCCTTGCTGTTGCAGCTGCCGCAGCAGTATCCGCAGCTGTTCTCGGAAGAACAGGTCAACGACCTGATTTTTTCGATACGCCGTGAGGCACTGGATTTCAGCCAGCGCTTGCTGACCTCCATGTCGTTCCAGTCGGTGATCGTGCTCATCACGTTACTGGTGTACCTGGTTCTGCTGCCATTCCTGGTGTTTTTTTTCCTCAAGGACAAACGGTCGCTGATCGAATGGTTGAGCCGTTTCCTGCCCCGTGATCGGGAACTGCTGATCACCATCTGGCGGGACGTGGATCGCCAGATCGGCAATTACATCCGGGGCAAGTTCCTGGAAATCCTGATCGTCTGGGCGGTTACCTACGCCACTTTCAGCCTGCTCGGCCTGTCGTTCGCGATGCTGCTGTCGCTGGTGGTGGGGCTGTCGGTGATCATTCCCTATATCGGCGCCGCGGTGGTCACGGTGCCGGTGGGGCTTATTGCCTACTTCCAGTTCGGATTCAGCAGCGAGTTCGTCTGGATCATGGTGGCGTACGGCATTATTCAGGCACTGGATGGCAACGTGCTGGTGCCGATCCTGTTCTCCGAGGTCGTGAACCTTCACCCGGTGGCCATTATCGTGGCGATACTGGTATTCGGCGGTATCTGGGGCTTCTGGGGGGTGTTTTTCGCGATACCGCTGGCGACGGTGATTCAGGCCATACTCAAGGCCTGGCCGAGGACAGGCGAACCACTTGAGGAAAGCCCGGCACAGTAGTCACTGTGCCGGGCTTCGAAGCAGGCGGCGGTCGGAGTGCCGCCTGCTAGGGAAGCGCTGAAGTATTCACACTGCCGCGTTACACACAGATTTTTCGTGATGCTAGGCGCGGCGCGCAGCGTCGTGGTGATTCCACGACCAAGCGTCGCAACAACGCAGCGCGGAAAACCTGTGCGCAACCCCGTGGGGCTCGGCCGGTTTTCGCCCGTGGCGGTGTCGCAAGCCACCGCAGGTAGAACCACTACCTGCGGCACCTTGCTTCTAGCCACGAATGAAAACCGGACTCGAGCGCGGCGGCGTGAATACTTCAGCGCTTCCCTAGAGGGCGCGGACTGCGTCGAGCACAGCCTGTGCGTGCCCCTTGACTTTCACGCCACGCCACTCCTCACGAAGTACCCCCTCCGCATCAATCACGAAGGTGCTTCTCTCCACGCCCATGACCTTGCGGCCGTACATGTTCTTTTCCTTGATCACATCGAACAACCCGCAAAGCGTTTCATCCTTGTCGGATAGCAGCGGGAAGTTGAAGCTGTATTTGTCCTTGAAATTCTGCTGCGCCTTCACGCTGTCGCGAGAGACGCCCAGGATCGCCGTGTTCGCGCCGGCGAACTCTGACTCGAGATCGCGGAAATCCTGTCCTTCCTGGGTGCAACCCGGCGTGCTCGCCTTGGGGTAGAAATACAGCACGAGGTTGCGGCCGCGATAGTCCTCCAGGCTGATGGTCTGATCATCGGTGGCCGGCAGGCTGAATGCCGGAACAGGTTTGCCCACAGCTACAGTACTCATGGCGATGTCCTCCAGAATGGGATCGGCTCAACCCTTCACGGGTTCGAAAATCGCGTCCAGGTTGCCCTGGTCGCAGAAATCGAGAAACTCCTCGCGAATCATCGCGACATGGAGCTTCGCGGGTATGTCCACGGTCAGGTGAACGGAATACATCGGTGTGCCGGTGTGCGCCGCGTTGTAGCGATTGGTGGCGAGGTCGCGGATGTTGATCTCCCGCTGAGAAAAAAAGTGTGCAATCTGGTGCACGATTCCCGGCTGATCCATGGTGACCACATCCACGGCGTAGGGCAGCAGGTCACCAGGCTGGCGGGTCGGTATGGTTCGCTTGAGATGCAGCTCCAGGCCCAGTTCCTTGGCGACGATGGGCAACTGGCCCTCGAGCTTTGCCAGTGCATTCCAGCGGCCGGAGACCAGCTGAATGATCGCAAACTCGCCGCCGAGCACGGTCATGCGGCTATCGAGGATACCGCAGCCGGCATCGGCGATGGACTTCGACAGTTGATCGATCAGTCCGGGCCGATCCTCGCCGAGGGCTGTGATGACAATTAGATTTTCCATGCTCGCTCGCTGCCTTCGGGAAGCGGGATTGGTCTGCGCGTTTGGACTAGTCGCAGAATGTCACAGGAGATACTGATTTACGGCGGGCCAACGCGGCCTCGCCAGGCCGCGGAGAGTTTACTAGGGACGCGGTGCAAGATGCACCTTTCCCGCCCCGGGAACCTGTTGAACCATTCCCCAATGGCGTTGCTTGTCTCGTTGCCGGGGCACCGATACTATGCTGGTCTGTTTTTATCTGGGGTTGGATAGCGCATGTTCCGCGGAAGCATGGTTGCGATGGTCACGCCGATGTTCGAGGACGGCGCCATCGACGAGGAAGGGCTGGCGCGGCTGGTCGAGTTCCACGTCGACAACGGCACTGATGCCATTGTCGCGGTGGGCACCACCGGGGAGTCGGCCACACTTGATTACGACGAGCACTGCCATGTGATGCGCAAGGTCGTCGAGATGGCCTGCGGCCGTATCCCGGTGATCGGCGGCACGGGGGCGAACTCCACCTGGGAGGCTATCAAGCTGACCCGGTGCGCCATGGAAGGGGGCTGCGATGCGGCCCTGCTGGTTGTGCCCTACTACAACAAGCCGACGCAGGAAGGTCTGTATCAGCACTACAAGGCCGTTGCCGATGCAGTGCCCATTCCACAGATTCTCTATAACGTCCCCGGGCGCACGGCCTGTGACATGTTGCCCGAGACGGTGGAACGGCTGGCGGACATCCCCAACATTGTCGCCATCAAGGAGACAGTCAGTGTCCAGCGGGCCAGGGAAATCATCGAGCGCTGCGGTGATCGACTGGACGTCTACAGCGGCGAAGATGGCGTCTCCAGAGAGATCCTGCTGGCTGGTGGCAAGGGCGTGATATCCGTTACCGCCAACGTCGCGCCGCAACAGATGCACGATATGTGTCAGGCTGCCATCAGCGGTGATCGTGAGACCGCCGAGGCCATCGACGCTCGTCTGGCGGCGCTCCATAAGGCGTTGTTTGTCGAGTCCAATCCCATTCCGGTGAAATGGGCTGTCAGCCAACTGGGCCTCATCGGCCCGTCCATCCGGTTGCCACTGACGCCGTTGTCGGAACAGCATCATGAAACCGTTCGGCAGGCGATGCTGCTGGCCGGCGTTCTGGAGTAAGTTTGTGCGTAAGTTGTCCCTCAAGCAGTCGTTGTTGGCCTTGTTGATCGCCCTGGTTCTGGCCGGCTGTTCGTCAGGCGGCCGTGACGCCGATGTTCGCACCAGCGATCCGCTGATCGTCCCGCCGGACCTCTCTTCGGAGCGAATCGGAGAGGTGCCGGCGCTGGGCCGCCAGCGGTCGGCAACGTTCTCCGAGTTTGCTCGGGGCGAGGGGCGCGATGGCGCCGCCGTGCTGCCCGAGCCCCCGGGCATGCAGGTGCAGCGCAGCGGCCAGACACGTTGGCTGCGCATTGACGCGCGGCCGGAAGAGGTCTGGGTCTGGCTCAACGACTTCGCCGAGGAATTCAACATTCCAGTTATTCGCAGTTCGGAAAGCCTGGGCGTGATCGAAAGCGACTGGATGCCGAGGCCGTTGGGCCTCAGTGGTGGCGTATTCATGCCCCTGGAACTGGAAGCGGATGCGCCGGTACTCGAGCAGTACACCTTCCGGCTGGATTCCGGCGATCGCGCCGACCGCACGCTGGTTTTCGTTGCCCATCGCCGGGCCATGTCGGACAACGGTGACTGGACGCCCCGGGACGGAGACCGCGGCCGTGAGGCCGAAGCCCTGCGGACATTCATGGTCCATCTGGGCATCAACGAGGTCATGGCGGCGCGGGACATCGCCGCGGCCCAGGAAGAGGACGCCTTCAGCCGGATCATGCGCGACAGCGATGATCGCCTGACCCTGGTCATCGCCGAATCCTTCCTGCAGGGTTGGCGTCGGGTTGGTCTGGCCATCGACCGTGCCGGCTTCACCGTCGAGGACAGAGACCGCTCAGAGCGGCTCTACCTGGTCCGCTATGATCCGTCGGCGGAGGCCGATCGATCCGGCCGAAGCTTCTTCTCCCGTCTGGCCTTCTGGCGCACCCGGGAGGCGCAGCTTGAACCCGGCAACTATGCGATTCGGCTGGGCTCTGATGGCGGAAGCACAACGGTCTGGATCACCGACGAGGACGGCGACGCGGTGGATGAGGGGCTATCCGAGCAGCTGCTGGTGCTGATTCAGGAGCAGTTGCGCTAAACGGCGTCGCAGGGTAGTGTCGCGCCTGCACCGGCGGCGGGCGGTCGCCGGGTATTCTTCCAGGCTATCCGGGTTGTCAGCCATGTTGCGCATAGACGGTACGACCGCGCTGTCGGCGTTTCGCCGTGGGAAACTGTTGGCGCGGCTTCAGGCCGTGTCTCCGCTGGTGAGGGATGTCTCTTCCCGCTATCTGTACTTCGTGCAGACAACGGCGGAGCTCGACGCGACCGCCTCCGCACTGCTGCGGCGCCTGCTGGGTGCAGCAACACCGGATACTGACACCCCTGCCGGCCTGACCCGGCTGGTGACGCCGCGCCCCGGTACTATCTCTCCCTGGTCCACCAAGGCCACCGATATCGCCCACAATTGTGGTCTCGCATCGGTGCGACGGATCGAGCGCGGTCTGCTCTATACGCTATCGGTATCAGAGCCGCTTGATGACGCAGTCCTGCGAAAACTGGATGCCGAACTCCATGACCGCATGACGGAAATGGTTCATGGGGATCCGACCACCGCTGAGCATCTTTTCAGCGCGACCGAGCCCGAGCCACTGGCCCATATCGACATCCTCGCCGCTGGCCGCGACGCGTTGGCGCGGGCCAACCTGGAGCAGGGGTTTGCTCTGGCCGGCGACGAGATCGACTATCTCGTGGAGCGATACACTGCTCTGGGTCGGAATCCCACCGACGTTGAACTGATGATGTTCGCCCAGGCGAATTCGGAGCATTGCCGCCACAAGATTTTCCGCGCCGACTGGATCATTGACGGTGAGCCGCAACCGCACTCCCTGTTCGACATGATCCGAAATACCTACCGGCATCGCTCCGCCGGCATTCTGTCGGCCTACTCCGATAACGCGGCCGTGGCAGCGGGGACCACGGCGCAACGATTCCTTGTCGATCCCTCGACCCGCAGCTACGGTGAATCCGCCGAGCCGGTGCACCTGGTCATGAAGGTGGAGACCCATAACCACCCGACGGCGATTTCGCCGTTTGCCGGTGCCGCCACCGGTGCCGGTGGTGAGATTCGCGACGAGGGTGCCACCGGGCGTGGCGCGCGCCCCCGGGCCGGGCTTTGTGGCTTCACCACCTCCAATCTGCGCATTCCCGGTTTTGAGCAGCCCTGGGAGACGCAGAGCCCGGGTCGCCCTGATCGTCTGGCTTCGCCCCTGCAGATCATGCTCGAGGGGCCCATCGGTGCTGCCTCCTACAACAATGAATTCGGCCGTCCGAACCTGTCGGGGTATTTCCGTACATTCGAGCAACAGGTGGATGGGCCCGGCCAGCCGGAATGGCGGGGTTACCACAAGCCCATCATGCTGGCCGGCGGCATGGGCCAGATCCGCGATCAGCATGTCGAAAAGGGCGAAGTGCGGCCCGCCGCCAGAATCATCGTTCTGGGTGGTCCAGCCATGTTGATCGGGCTGGGAGGCGGTGCGGCCTCGTCCATCAGCAGCGGCTCCGGTGATGAGCAACTCGATTTCGCCTCAGTCCAGCGCAGTAATCCCGAGATGCAGCGCCGCGCCCAGGAGGTGATCGACACCTGCTGGGCCATGGGCACCGACAACCCGATCTGTTCCATCCACGATGTGGGTGCCGGTGGGCTCTCAAACGCCGTGCCGGAGATACTCGAAGACAGTCATCGAGGGGGTGTGCTGGAACTGCGCGAGGTGCCCAGCGACGACCCCGGCATGTCGCCCATGCAGATCTGGAGCAACGAGTCCCAGGAGCGCTACGTGCTCGCCGTGGAGCCCGCGGACCTGGACCGCTTCATGGCCATCTGTCGCCGTGAGCGCTGCCCGGCGGCGGTGATCGGCGAGGCCACCGAGGCTCGCCATCTGCGCCTTGCCGACCGCGCGCTCGATACCCTGCCGGTGAACATTCCTATGGACCTGCTGTTCGGCAAGCCGCCGAAGATGCTTCGGGATGTCCGCCGCGTGTCTGTGCGGCACAAGGCCCTCGATACCACCGCGCTTGATCTGGCGGAGGCGGCGGAGCGCGTGCTGCGCATGCCGGCGGTCGCCGCCAAGCACTGGCTCATCACGATTGGCGACCGCACCGTCACGGGCCTGGTAGCGCGGGACCAGATGGTGGGGCCCTGGCAGGTGCCGGTGGCCGACGTGGCCGTCACCCTGGATGACTACACCGGCTATTCCGGCGCGGCCATGGCCCTGGGCGAGCGCCCCCAGGTGGCCTTGCTGGATGGCCCGGCGTCAGGCCGCCTGGCTGTTGCCGAGGCGGTGACCAATCTGGCGGCGGCACCGGTGGACGGCCTCGATCGCATTAATCTGTCTGCCAACTGGATGGCGCCCGCCGGCCATGCCGGAGAGGATGCCCGGCTCTACGACACGGTGCGTGCCGTGGGTATGGAGTTATGTCCGGACCTGGATATCACTATCCCGGTGGGCAAGGACTCCATGTCCATGAAGACCGTGTGGGACGACGACGGTGTGGAGCAGGCGGTGACCTCCCCTGTTTCGCTGGTCATCACGGCCTTTGCCACTGTTGACGACGTGCGCGGTACGGCAACGCCGGAGCTGCGGCTGGATCAGGGTGACACCTGCCTGCTGCTGATCGACCTGGGCCGCGGACGGCATCGCCTGGGCGGCTCAAGCCTGGCGCAGGCCTATGCCGCCCTGGGTGAAGAGCCAGCGGACCTTGATAATGCGGCTGATCTGCGTGGCCTCTTCGAGGGCGTGCAGGGGCTGCGCCGCGCCGGCCTGCTGCTGGCCTACCATGATCGCAGCGATGGTGGTCTGTTCGCGACCCTCTGTGAAATGGCGTTCGCGGCGCGTTGTGGACTGGATATCCAACTGGATGATCTCGTCGGCGAGACCGCGGCCATCCTCTTCAGCGAGGAACCGGGAGCCGTCTGTCAGGTGCCCGCCGATGCGTTGCAGCGCGCGCTGGAACTGTTTTCTGCCGCCGACCTGGACGGTGCGGTGCACCTGATCGGCCGCCCCGTGGCCGGTGACGACCTGCGATTCCGCCGGGGCGGGGTAGATTGCCTGCATGCAGGACGCGGCCAGCTGCAGAGTATCTGGCAGGAGACCACCTACCGGATGCAGGCGCTCCGGGACGATCCCGACTGCGCCCGGGAGGAATGGGAGGCCGTGACCGAAGCCAGCGATGCGGGGCTGCAGGCGCGCCTGCAGTTCGATCCGGCGGAAGACGTTGCCGCCCCGATGATTGCCTCCGGCGCCCGCCCCCGGGTCGCCATCTTGCGGGAGCAGGGCGTCAACGGGCACGTTGAAATGGCAGCAGCCTTTCACCGCGCCGGTTTCGAGGCCGTGGACGTCCACATGACGGACATCCTCTCCGGCGCCGAGACGCTGCAGTCCATGCAGGGCCTGGCCGCCTGCGGCGGGTTCTCCTACGGCGACGTGCTGGGTGCCGGTGGTGGCTGGGCCAGTTCCATTCTGTTCAACCCCCGTGCACGACAGGCTTTCGAGGCCTGGTTCCAGCGCGGTGACACCTTCACCCTGGGTGTCTGCAATGGTTGCCAGATGCTGTCCGGCCTGCGCGAGATCATTCCCGGAACCGGGTTGTGGCCGGATTTCCTGCGCAACCGCTCGGAGCAGTTCGAGGCCCGATTGGCCCTGGTGGAGGTAGTGCGCTCGCCGTCCGTGCTGCTGGCCGGCATGGCCGGCTCGTGCATGCCCATCGCCGTCGCCCATGGGGAGGGCAGGGCGGTATTCGGTGGCGATCAGGGGCCACGCAAGCTGGAATCCGCCCGCCAGGTGGCTGTGCGCTTTGTAACTGCCGAGGGGTTGCCCGCGGAGCGCTACCCCGCCAACCCCAACGGCTCCCCGGAGGGGATTACCGGTCTTTGCAACCGCGACGGCCGCGTTACCATCATGATGCCGCACCCCGAACGTGTGTTCCGCGCCGTGCAGCATAGCTGGTACCCGGCAGACTGGGGCGAGGACGGCCCCTGGCTGCGGATGTTCCGTAACGCCCGGGTCTGGGTGGGCTGACGGTCAGCTGCAGATCAGGCCATTCTGCGGACTTCCACAGCGGTACCGGAAACAAAGTCGGCTTCGTGCCGTCTAATGTGGCCAACGTACCCAAAGGGGGAGCCCCGCATGCTGATCCGACGCACCCGTAAGTCCGACGTCAGATCGTCCGAGATCACCTCGGAGTCGATCTATTACCGTCGTCGTGAATTCATCAAGGCGGCGGGCACCATCGCGGCGGGCAGCCTGGTGGCTCCGCAGATGCTCTGGTCACGGACCCTGGACGATCTTGATGCGCTGCGGCCTTTCCCGGACGTCGCGCCCAGTGAGTTCAGCACCAGCGCCGAGCCCAACAGCCTCGAAGACATCAGTAGCTATAACAACTTCTACGAGTACGGCATGGGCAAGGACGACCCCAAGCGGTTGGCTCCGGGCCTGTTGCGGGTGGAGCCCTGGTCCGTCGAGGTGGATGGCGAGTGCGAGAACCCCGGCACCTACACCTACGAGGATCTGGTGCGTCCGCACCAGCTTGAAGAGCGCATTTACCGCTTCCGCTGTGTCGAGGCCTGGTCCATGGTCATCCCCTGGGTGGGTATTCCCATGGCGGACGTGTTGAAGCGTTTCCAGCCCACCTCTCGCGCCAAGTACGTGGAACTGCGCACACTGCAGGACCCCGAGCAGATGCCGGCGCAACGTGGCTCCTCCTCCATTCCCTGGCCCTATGTCGAGGGCCTGCGTATCGACGAGGCCATGCATCCGCTGTCGATCTTTGCGGTGGGCATCTATGGTCGCGAGTTACCGGCCCAGAATGGCGCCCCCATCCGCCTGGTGGTGCCGTGGAAATACGGCTTCAAGTGCGGCAAGTCGCTGGTGAAGATCCGCTTCACGGAGGAGCAACCGAAAAATACCTGGCAGGTCATCGCTCCCAACGAATACGGCTTCTATGCCAACGTCAATCCGAACGTGTCGCACCCGCGCTGGAGCCAGGCTCGTGAGCGCCGGATCGGCCGGTTTTTCCGGCAGGACACGCTGATGTTCAACGGCTACGAAGAAGAGGTGGCTGACCTCTACGCGGGTATGGACCTCAGCACCCGGCAGAATTGGTAGGCGGCAACCCATTGCACGTCCACGGCCTCCATCCCTTGGTCAAACCGGCGTTACTGCTGCTTGGCCTGCTGCCCATGGCGTGGATGATCGTCGCCGTGTTCGCGGGCCAGGCCGGTGCCAACCCCGTGGAATACCTGACCCACGAGTCCGGGCAGTGGGGCCTGCGGCTGATGCTCGTAACCCTGGCCATGACGCCCCTGCGACGGATGACCGGCTGGACGTTTCCCATCAGGTTGCGGCGCATGATCGGCTTGCTGGCGTTCAGCTATGTGGTCCTGCACTTTCTGGTGTTCGCGCTGTTTGATCACATGCTGAACCCGGCCACCATCGCCGACGATGTCATCAACCGGCCTTACATTCTAATGGGGTTCCTGGCCCTGCTGCTTTTGATCCCGCTGGCCGTGACCTCGACCAATGCCTGGATGCGCCGGCTGGGGCGGCGCTGGAAGCAACTGCACAAGTTGGTGTATCTGATTGCAGTGCTGGGGGTGTTGCACTTCCTGTTGCTGGTGCGCGCCGATCCCTGGGAGCCGTTGATCTACGGTGCCATTCTGGCCGTGCTTCTGCTGTTGCGCCTACCGACCCCGGCGTTCCTCCGCAACCGCGCCACGGCGTCCTGATCCAGCGCCGCATTGGTGCGTTACGCGCTGCGCGCTAACACACCCTACAGCGGGCACGGCCTCACGTAGGGTGCGTTAGCCCAAAGGGCGTAACGCACCATGTCGGCGCTGGTCATGCCACTCCGACATCCATTCCCCGATCCGCATCAGCCCTCGCCCAACCCCGAGCGCCCCGCCCAGTCACGGGCGAATTGCCATGCTACGCGGCCGCTGCGTGAGCCTCTGGCCAGGGCATAACGCAGGGCCTCTGCGCGAATGGCCTCGGGATCGTCCAGCCGGGTGCCAAAGTGCTCGAGCCAGGTCCAGACGATATCCAGATAGCTGTCCTGGCTGAAAGGGTGGAACGACACCCACAGCCCGAATCGCTCCGACAGGGAGATCTTTTCCTCCACCGCCTCGCCATGATGGATCTCGCCGTCCACGTTTCGGCTCTCGGCGTTATCGGTCATGTACTCCGGGAGCAGGTGGCGGCGATTGGATGTTGCGTAGATCAGCAGGTTATCCGGCGCGGCGCTGACGGAGCCGTCGAGCATGGCCTTCAGGGCCTTGTAGCTGGGGTCGCCCGCTTCGAAGGACAGATCATCACAGAACACCAGGAACCGCTCCGGCCGGTCCCAGACCAGGTCGGCGATGTCCGCCAGATCCACCAGGTCGGACTTGTCCACCTCGATCAGGCGTAACCCATCCGCCGCGTAACGGTTCAGCAGGGCCTTGACCAGTGACGACTTGCCGGTGCCCCGTGAGCCCCAGAGCAGTGCGTTGTTGGCGGGCAACTCGGCGATGAACTGGCGGGTATTGCGCTCCAGCAACAGCTTCTGCCGGTCGACATTGCGCAGTTTGTCCAGGGACAGGGCGTGGGGGTGGCGCACCGGCTGCAGAGCGCCGCCCCGCGGCCCGCGGCGCCAGCGAAAGGCGATGCTGGCGTCCCAGTCAGGGGCGGCGGCCGCGCCGGGCACCAGCGCGTCGACACGCGCCAGCAATTGGTCCAGCCTGTCCAGCAGCTGCTGTTCGAAAGCCATGTGATGTTGGTCCGCTTGTGCGATGAGGTGGTGCCGCGCGGCGGCTACCAGTCCAGGTCATCGGGAATGGGAAAGTCCTTGTAGGCGTCGTCCAGTTCGTCCGGGCTCGGTTCCGCCAGTGCCACGAACAGGCTCGCGTCGCGCTCCAGCAATTTCGGCACCACGGTGGCGGGCACCAGATGAAAGCGCTTGCGATGTTCCACCACCGCAAGTCGCCCCTGGGCGAGTTGCTTGTGCTGTTCCACAGTGACTTCGACCTTGCGGATTACGGTGCCGTAGGTGAAGTTGTAGGGCCGGTCGCCATCGCGCATGGACAAGGCGTGCTGCTTGAGGATGTCCTCCACCTGCGCCGCTGCGGACCGCTGCTGCTTGTCGGCTTCGCGCTGACGGTTCAGCGCCCGATCCCGTTCGGCACGCTCCTTTCTGGCCTCTTCCGCCAGTCGCTTCGCCTCCGGGGTCTCCGGGGCGGCCTTCTTGCCTTTCTTGCGCGCCTGTTTCTTTTCCTTGCGCGCTTCCTGGGCAACCTTGTCGGCCTGCTTCTTGTCGACGACGCCGGCCTTGAGCAGTTGTTGTCGGAGAGTGTCGTTCATGGTGTCTGATGATGCTTCCCGGAGCGACGTTGCGGATCGGGCTCAGTGTAACGGCCCACCCCGTCTCCGAGAAGCTCAAGGAGACACTAATTGTCCTTGTTGTGCTGGCGCGCGAGTTTCATGCCCACCTGGGTGATGCGCTGCCCTTCCATGGCGCGGACCACGAACTCCATGTGATTGACCTTGACCCGGTCACCGACGACGGCCCGATTCTTGAAGAGCCGCTGCAGGTAGTCGCTCAGGCTCTCGTCCTCGTCACCGCGCTCGGGGATATCCAACTCGTAGGTATTGGCCAGCGCCGCCAGCGGGACATCGCCGTTCAATACGAATTCACCGAAGAAGCGGGTCTCTTCCAGCCGGGCCGGGCCGTGGTCGGCCACGAGCACGCGATCAAGTTCGGGCAAGCGTTCCGGTGGCGTCAGCAGGTACAGGTAGTCGCTGTCCTGCAGGATTTCCGTGCCCGGTTCGGCAACCGGGTTGCCATCGCGAATGATGGCCAGCAACCGCACCGAGTCCGGCAGCTGCAGGCGGTTCACCATCTTGTAGAGGGCGGGGCTGTCGGACTCCAGCGTATAGCCCACCAGTTCGTACTCCACCTGGCCGGGTAGGTCCAGTTCCATGCGATGTACCACGCGGGAGCGCGGCGGTACGTCGAGTTGCAGCAGGCGAGCCACCGGAGCGATGGTCCAGCCCTGGACCACCAGAGAGATCAGGACGACGAAGAACGCCACGTTGAAATACAGGAAGGCGTTGTCCACCCCGGCCATCAGCGGGAACAGCCCGAGCAGGATGGGCACCGCACCGCGCAGACCCACCCAGCTGATGAAGGCCTGGTCTCGCCAGGGGAATCGAAACGGCAACAGGCAGATCACAACGGCCAGCGGCCGAGCCACCAGAATCAGCATGGCGGCGATGAGCAGTGCCTGGGGTGCGATGGCGATGAGATTACTGGGTGTAATGAGCAGACCGAGCATGAGGAACATGACAATCTGCGAGAGCCAGGCCATGCCGTCGTGAAAGCGGCGGATATTCTGGGCGCTCTGCAGCCGCCGGTTACCGAGGATCACCCCGGCCAGGTACACGGCGAGAAAACCGCTGCCGTTCGCCACTGAGGTGGCGCCGAACAGGAGCAGGCCGCCGGCCAGTGCCAGCAGAGGATAGAGCCCCGGGGTGAGGCCGATGCGATTGATGAGCAGCGCCAGGGCCAACCCGCCACCGAGTCCAGCAAGGGCGCCGACGCCTATCTGTGTAACAAACTCCACCAGCAATCCGGCCCCGATGCTGGCGTGCTGACCCATGATGATCTCCACCAGGGCGATGGTCAGAAAAATCGCCATGGGGTCGTTGCTGCCGGATTCGATCTCCAGGGTGGCGCTGGTGCGTTGCTTCAGTTCCAGGCCGTGGGAGTGAAGCAGGGAAAACACCGCGGCGGCGTCAGTGGAGCCGATGATGGCGCCGATCAGCAAGCCGACCAGCAATGGCAGGCCAAAGGCCCAGGACACGAAAAATCCGGTGGCCAGCACGGTAATCACCACGCCCAGCGTGGCCAGTGTTACCGCCGGGCGCAGGCCAACCCGGAAGGTCTCCACGCGGGTGCGCAGACCGCCATCGAAGAGTATGACGGCCAGGGCCATGCTGCCGATGAGATGGGCCGACTGGAAGTCGTCGAAACGCACTCCCCCGGGGCCCTCCTCGCCCACCAGCATGCCGATGACGAGAAAGACCAGCAGCAGCGGAGCGCCAATGCGACTGGAGATCACGCTGGCGAGAATGCTCAGCAGGAACAACAGCCCGCCAATGAGGATTATCTGGTTCGTCAGCTCCAACTGCGAGCTCCAAGTCCTGGATTAAGACAACGTCCATTCCTGTGCATTATATCAAGCAGCTATTGAATTCGGTTTTTTTATTCCGATAGGTGCAGGAAACTCTCCGGCAAATCCCTGCATGGCCGCTAGGCTTGAAGGGTTGTTTTCGTCCAACGTCCCATCAGGAGGTCTTGCATGCAATTGTCCCGTCAGCGGCTCGGGCTGTATCTCGGTCCTGTCGTGCTTGTCATCGGTTGGCTTATCGGCCCTCTGTGGGGTCTGTCCGAGGCGCAGTGGGCAGTGGCCCTGGTCGCCGCACTCATGGCCACCTGGTGGATATCCGAAGCGTTGCCGCTAGCCGCTACTGCATTGGTACCAATCGTCCTGTTTCCAGCCTTCGACGTGATGGCCCCGGGCAACGTCACCCGGGCATTCGGCAATGATCTGATCTTTCTGTTCCTTGGCGGCTTTTTCATCGCCGTCACCATGCAGCGCTGGAATCTGCATCGGCGCATCGCCCTCCATACCATCCGTCTTGTCGGTCTGGATCCGCGCCGCATGATCCTCGGGTTCATGGTTGCGACTGCATTCCTTTCAATGTGGATCAGCAACACTGCGACGGCAATGATGATGCTGCCCATCGCGCTGGCTGTTCTCCAGCAAAGCCGCGAAGAGGCGGACAAGACGGGGGAGGCACTGGCTGCGGGTTTCGGCGTGACGCTGATGCTGGGTATTGCCTACGGTGCCTCCATCGGTGGTGTCGCGACCCTGATCGGCACACCGCCCAACGCCGTGTTGGCGGGCATGGCCAATGAACTCTACGGTATCGATATTGGTTTCGCCCAGTGGATGGCTTTCGGTCTGCCATTCTCGGTGATCATGCTGGGTATCGCCTGGGTGTATCTGGTTTTTGGCCGCCATGGCCGGGGCATGTCGAAACTGCCGGGTGGCCATGACCTGATCGCCAGGGAATTGCAGGAAATCGGCACCATCGGGCGTGCCGAGCAGCGGGTGCTGATCGTATTCGTCTGCGTTGCACTGGCATGGATCACGCGGGGATTCCTGCCTGAGGGAATGCTCAACCAGATCAATGATTCCAGTATCGGTATCGCAGGGGCCCTGGCCCTGTTTTTACTGCCTTCCGGCGAGAAATCAGGAGAGAGGCTGCTCGACTGGGAAACGGCGGTGAAGATTCCCTGGGATATCGTGCTGTTGTTTGGTGGCGGCTTTGCGCTGGCGGCAGGCTTTACTGAAACCGGCCTGTCCGAGGCCATGGCAAACGGTATGGAGGGGCTTGCCGGTGCGCCGGTCATTCTCATGATCGCCGCCTGTGTTGCGCTGGTTGTGTTCCTCACCGAGGTCACATCCAACACGGCCACGGCAACATTGTTTGTGCCCTTGATGGGTGCCCTGGCGGTGGCCACGGGGTTCCATCCCCTGTCCTTGATGGCAGCCGTGGCGGTGGCCGCTTCCTGCGCCTTCATGCTGCCGGTGGCCACCCCACCCAACGCCGTGGTGTTCGGGAGTCGGGCGATCACCGTGCCGCAAATGGCACGGGCGGGCTTCGCCCTGAACATCGTGACGATCCTGCTCACCACCGCCTTCATCTATTGGCTGCTGCCGGTGGTCATGGGGATCTCGTTGCAGCCCTGAACCGCGAACGCCTACAGCCAGGCGGCCCCGTCGGGGCCGCCTGGACAATGGCTTACGTTGCGGGGGTGCTGCGGCTCAGGCCGATTTCTTGGCCGTGCTCACGGCCTGGCGGGCCTGCTTCCTGGCCCCCTCGGCGTAGCTGCTCATGCTCTCCTGGGAGAGCTTCTGCAGTTCTTCAGAGAGGTCGCGCTGCAGCTTCGTCAGCTCGCTGATGTCAGTGGACATCTGCTCGGTGAAGCCCTTGAGCAACTCGCTCTGGCCGCTCATCAGTTGCTGGAAGTCCTCGGGGCTCTTGACATCCTGCAGGGAGCGGAGCTGGCCGATGGTCATCTCGGAATACTGCTTCATGCTGTCCATCTGGAAGTCCGCCAGCCTGGCAACGTGCTCAACCATGACTTCCTGCATCTTTCGGGCAGGAGCCATGAGCTGCTGCATCTGGTCGGTGGTCTTTGAGAAGAGTTCTGCGTACACGGTAACCTCCCGGCATTTTCTGGTCTGTGGGTGTGGTGCGTCGCAACACATCGTGGGCGGATGATCCCTGCAATTGCGCAGGGAGGGCTTGCCCGTCGCGTTGAGTGGGCCAGCTTAGCCTTGCTCATGGGAGAGTTTTTGACCGGGGTCAAGTACCTGGGCTATCGGCGCTGCGGTCAGGGGATCTCACGGGAAAACGTGACCGGACATGAGTCGCCGTGCGGTTCGGGTGATACGTGTGCGATCGGCGATCCAGATACCGTCATCGAGGCGAACATGCGCCTCCAGGGGCATGACGCCACCAGCGTGGCCCAGGCTGATCCTGTTCATTGGTTGGCCGATCAGTTCTTCCACCACCGTGCCGGGAATTGCCGCGGCGACGGCCAGGGCGATTGCGCAATCGGCCGGAAAATCGGGCTGCAGCCGTGCGGCCAGGATGCAGCGCCCCAATAGATGCATGCTCTCCGGCGGATGTGTGTTGCCTTCTTCATCGATGACGTCAGCAGCCGGGCCCACCACGACGATCGCCGGATGGGCCGTGCGGTCCGAAGAGGGTGCCCCTGCCAACCCCATGTGTGCGGCACCGGCCCGCACCACCTGATCCAGCAGTTGTAACGTGGTGTGATGCCAGCCCTCTGGGGGTTCATCACCGTTGAGACCGAAATCCGAGGCCTTGACGAAGATGGTCGGCCGCCCGAGGACCACCAGGCTTGCCCGGACTCGCGATCCATCATCCAGATGCAGCAAGTCAGACGGCTGGTCGGTGGCAAGGCAAGGCGGAGCCGTGGGGCCGGCCAGCAGATCGACGTCGATGGCGGGCCCCGAGCGCGGGACGCCAGCAATCCGGATTGTACCCTCGCCGCCAGCCGGCATCGCCTCAACCCCGGGGACGTGGACGAGCAGACGCTGCTGCAGGTTCTCCTGCCAGATGGCCACCGTAGTCTTGTCATGGGCGGCGCTGGCCAGGCCGGCCTGCAGTGCATAGAGGCCGGCAGCCGCGGCCAGGTCGAGGCAGCATCCCGAGTAGTCGATATGGTCTGCCTGTGGCAAGACCTGTCCGAAGCGGTAGCAGATGTCGCAGTCGGGTCTGAGACTCTCACTGATCAGAGCAACACGGCTGCTTTCCGGTCTGCCGCCACCGACTCCGTCAAGCTGGTGTCCGGTCGCATCGGGGCTGCCCATCATGCGCAGGATGAGGGCATCTCTCGCCTGCGGATCAACGGGCAGGTCGTTGACACGAATGAACAGGCCCTTGCTGCCTCCGCCGCGCATCAATACGGCGGGTACTCTGTCAGTCATGTGCGGCTCTCCCTCAATCGCGGATTAGCCAGCCTCGGGCCGGATGGGTATACTCTGCCACGGATTTGGCAATACGCATGCACGGGCCTGCCACTGCGCGGGTACAGTCTGCACGATTCGGCAACGCCATGCCGAAGGGGCTTTCGGGCTCCGTCTTGATGTGCCCCAGGAATGTTCCCTGTCGCGGACATCAGTAAACCGAGTATCTACCCGTGACCGTCCCGTTGCTTATCGCGGGTGGTTAGCTTCGCATGGCAATCAATGAGCAAAGAGGAGGCGGAACGTGAGCAGAACTCTGCCGCTGCAAGCATCAGCCGTTGAGACTTCCACCGGTCCCCGCCGGTTTCATGTCTACACGCTGCGCAACATGCACGAGATTCCGGGGCTGGAGCGTATGTCGGCGGAGGAACGCTTCGCCATGCAGGTCGTCGCCAACGTCTTGCCGTTCCGGGTCAATGAGTACGTGATCAACGAGTTGATCGACTGGGAGCAGGTGCCCGACGACCCCATCTACCAACTCACCATTCCGCAGCGTGACATGCTCGCGCCGGAGAGTTTCAACCGGATGGCTGACGTGCTGCGCGGTGATGCCGATCGGGCCGAGGTGCAGCGTGTCGCCCGCGAGATTCGCGGTGAGCTCAACCCGCATCCGGCGGGTCAGATGGATCTGAACGTGCCCGAGTTCGAAGGCGAGAAGGTCGAGGGCATGCAGCACAAGTATCGCGAGACGGTGCTGTTCTTCCCGAGCCAGGGGCAGGTCTGTCACTCGTATTGCACCTTCTGCTTTCGATGGGCGCAATTCGTGGGTGACAAGGAGTTGCGCTTTGCATCCAACGAGGCGGATACCCTTATCGAGTACCTGCGCACCCACCATGAGGTGAGCGATCTGCTCATGACCGGCGGCGATCCGATGGTCATGAAGACGCGCAATCTGGCCCAGTATCTCGAGCCGCTACTGGCGGCGGACCTTGACCATGTGCAGACGGTTCGCATCGGCACCAAGGCGCTGACCTTCTGGCCCTATCGCTTCGTCAGCGACAAGGATGCTGATGATCTGCTCCGACTGCTGGAGAAACTGGTCCGGGCCGGGAAGCACGTGGCGCTGATGGCCCACTACAACCACCCCAATGAACTGGCCACCCCCATCGCGGAGGAGGCGATCCGCCGGGTGCGCGCAACCGGCGCGGAAATCCGCGCCCAGGGCCCACTGCTCAATCATATCAATAACGATGCCGGCGCCTGGGCGACGCTATGGCGACGTCAGGTGCAACTCGGCATTATTCCGTACTACATGTTCGTGGAGCGTGATACCGGTGCACGGCGCTATTTCGAAGTGCCGCTGGCCCGGGCCTGGGACGTCTACCGAAGCGCCATGCAACAGGTGTCCGGGCTCGGTCGCACTGCCCGGGGCCCCTCCATGAGCGCTGATCCGGGCAAGGTGGAGATCCAGGGGGTCACCGAGATCCATGGCGAGAAGGTCTTCGTGCTGCGTTTCATCCAGGGTCGCAATCCGGACTGGGTGCAGCGGCCGTTTTTCGCCCAGTACGATCCGCAGGCCACCTGGCTGAACCAACTCAAGCCCGCCTTCGGCGAAAAGGAGTTTTTCTTCGAGGAAGAGTACCGCCGGATGCTGGCAGCCAAACAGGCCTAGTTGCTGGTCGGGGAGCGGGTGCCGGGCACGCCGCCGGTGCCCGCTTTCACTCCAGCATTGCGAGCAGGAAGAGGCTGGCGGAGACCACAATCGTCAAGGCCAGTCGCAGCGTCCGGAACCAGCCCGGGAGGCTCAGTCGAAGGTCCATCAGGAACTGGCCGATGAAGCCCAGGGCCAGCACAACCAGGCCGATGCGCATGGGCAGCAGGACGGCGCCCCAGCCCACCAGCGACGGAATCACGCCGATAATGTAGGCGCGGCTGTCAGCCCGGGCCGTGGTGAGTGCGAGGCCCCAGTGGATGCCGCCTAGAAACGACAGGATGACGGCGCCGTAAAGGAATGCGGCCTGCCCGGTCCATTGTGCAATGAGGCTGTCCGCCAACAGCAGACCGGCCAGAACGGCGGCGATGAATGGCAGTGCACCGGCCGCGCCTAACCAGACGGCGGTGGTACGCGTGGCTGACGGGGTCGAGGGCAGGGCGGTCATCAGCTGTCTCCTCGGCGCCCTCGCATGGTCAGCGACACGGAGTCGGAGAAGCGCAGGGCATGAGGTTTGTCCACCTCCACTTCCACCACGTTCGCAGCCTTGTGGGCCAGGGCGAGAGCAAGGATGTCGTGGACCAGTTTTTCCAGCAGCAGGAAGCGGTTGTTCTCAACCAGTTCAATCACCTGCTTGGTGATGGTCTTGTAGTTGAGGGCATCGTCCGGATGATCCGACTGCGCCGCCTTCAGCGCGTCATAGTCGATGATGATGTTGATCACCACGTCCTGACGCTTCTCCTGCTCTTCCTTGTTGAAACCCACGTACGTTCGCAGGCGCAGATCCTTGATGTGAATGCGGGACGCATCCACCTGGGCACTGCTGTTGATCAACACTGACTGTGCCGGATCCATCGTCGCTCCCACGAGGCCATCGGGCTGCTGCGCCCGCGGCGCCCGTTACCGTATCAGTTGCAGGAACTCGTTGCGGGTGTTCTGGGAGTCCCGGAACGCACCCAGCATCACGGAGGTGCTCATCTCGGAGTTCTGCTTGCCGACGCCACGCATCATCATGCACATGTGACGCGCATTCATCTGCACGGCAACCCCGTTGGCTTCGGTGACCCTTAGCACCGCCTCGGCCACTTCCCGGGTGAGGTTTTCCTGTATCTGCAGCCGGCGGGCGTACATGTCAACGATGCGGGCGATCTTCGACAGCCCGATGACCTTGCCGTTGGGAATGTAGGCGACGTTGGCCTGACCAATGAACGGCAGCAGATGGTGCTCGCACAGCGAGTAGAATTCGATGCCCTTGACGATGACCATTTCGTCACTGTCGGAGCTGAACACGGCGCCGTTGACGAGTTCGTCGAGATCCTGCCCGTAGCCCCGGGTGAGGTACTCGAAGGCCTGCGCGGCGCGGGCGGGCGTCTTGACCAGACCCTCGCGCCTGACGTCTTCGCCGACCCCGGTGATGATATGTTCGAAGCATTGGGCCATGTCGATGCTCATGGCAGATCCTCGCCGTGAGTGAGTGTGAACAGGTATTGTACAACACCTATACACTCCACGCTGCAAATTTATGACACGTCTTGCTCAGGTGGCATACATGGCATTGGGTTCGAGGTCTTCCAGCAGGATGGGCCGTTCGATGCCGAAGCCCTGAGCGTAATCGAGCCCGATCGACTGCAAGCGACGGCGGATGCTGTCGGATTCGACGAACTCCGCGACGGTGACCTTGCCAAGGTGATGGCAGAGTTCGTGGATGGAGCGAACCATGGCATCGTCGGAGCCGGGGCTGTCCAGGTCGCGGATGAACTCGCCGTCGATCTTGAGGAAGTCTGCGGGCAGATTCTTCAGGTAGGAGTAGGACGACAGGCCGCTGCCGAAATCGTCCAGGGCAAAACGACACCCCAGCTGCTTGAGTTCGCGGATCAGGTCGGCCGCGACTGCAAGGTTGGCCATGGCCGCGGTTTCCGTGACCTCGAAGCAGATCTTGGCGGAATCCACACGACCGGAATCGAACTGACTTTTCAGGTAATCCAGGAAGCCCACGTCGTTGAGGGTCTGCCCCGACAGGTTGATGGACAGGGCCCCGAGGCCACGCACCGAGTCCGGGTTGGCCTGATACCAGTCGAAGACTTCACGGATCACCCAGCGGTCCAGGGCCGGCATCCGGCCAAAGCGCTCCGCGGCCGGAATGAACTGATCCGGCCGCAGGTTCTCCTTGTCGCCATCTGCCAGGCTGATCAGCACTTCGAACATGGGCAGGAGTTGCGCGTCCTGCAGCGGCATTATCCGCTGACAGCGCAGTTGCAGGCCACCGGATTCCAGTGCCAGATCAACCCGGGTCGCCTGGTTCATGCTCAATTGCAGGTCCGCCAGGTCGGCGTCATCGGGCCGCACGATATGGTAGCGATTGCCGCCGCTCTCCTTGGCTCGGAAGACAGCGTTGTCGGCATCCCGGAGCAGCGCCTCCTCGTCGTGACTCTTGCGGTCGAAGGGCACCAGGCCGGCGCTCGCCGTCAGCCGGATAGGCTGGCGTTCGGTGCCGAAGCGCCGTTCGCGCAGCCGGGCCAGCTGACGTTCCACATAGGTGCGGGCGTCGTCCGCCTTGGTGCGCACCATCAGTACCGCGAATTCGTCGCCCCCCATGCGGGCGATCAGCAGGCGCTTGCCGGCTTCGTCCTGTAGCAGCTCTGCAACCTGGCGCAGGGTCTCATCGCCACCTTCATGTCCCACCGTGTTGTTCACCACCTTGAAGTCGTCCATGGCGAACTGGCAGAAAACATGCTGCATGCCCGTGGCCTTGGGGTGTTCCAGCAGGTAGCGGATGCGCCGCTGCATGGCCTTGCGGTTAAGCAGGCCGGTGAGCGGATCATGGGTGGCCTGATGGGAGAGCTGCCGGTTCAGCTTCAGCAGCATGTCCTGCCAGCGGCGCATCGTGGCCGGGGTGTTCAGGTCCTCGCCGGGGTCGTCCAGTTCGCCCAGCGCCAGGGCAAGTTCCGGCAGTTTGAGTTCCGCGGCACGTTGTCCCGCGCGATTGACGAACACGAAGCGGTCCCGGCCGCGACTGACCCATGCCAGGCGTAGCGTGGTGGGTGTGCCCTCGCTATCCGGTAGTTGCACCCAGTCACCGGGATTGAGCAACTTGGCGCGGCCGAGCCACTCCTCGGGCAACTCCTCGGCGCTGGTGGGCTCCGCCGCCTGTCCCACTTCCACCGCCTCGAAGCGACCGCTGGGCGGGTAGGGGCCGTCCAGGGGTTCGGCAAGCCATCGCTCGAGTTCACCCACTAGTGCGCCGATCTCTGCCGGTGGACGGTTGGTCTGCGCCAAGGCCTGATGAATGTAGGCGAACAGCTTTTGCGGCTCCTTGACCCGTCGCCTTGGCACATCTTCTGATCCCAGGCCAGCCAGCAGGATGTCCACGGCCTTGAGGCCGCGCTGCCATTGGGCGCTGTCCTGCCCGTGACGCAGTTCGACCAGGACCAGATGATTGCGCCAGCCCTCCTCGATCAATCGCAGCAGGGGGGAAGGAATCTCGCCCTCGCCTAGCCGGGCCAGCAGGGCCTCCTCCACGCACTCCCGGGCCAGGGACAGACGTTGCGAGCCTTCGCAAGCCTGCCGGACGCGTTCCATACCGGCGTCAACGATCTTGCGAGAACGCTCAATGCCGGAGTCCAGGGCTTCGGCCGCCTCGGCGAGTTGTTCGGCTGCGCCGCCCGCCGCGACGGCCTGTTCCAGGGCCGGAGTCAGACGAGCGCGCAAGGATTCACGGTCTGCCGGGCGGGCTGCGGCCATGGCATTGGCTGCCCGATCCAGGGCGTCGATCAGTTGGTGGATGGGGCGATCACGTTGCTGCAGAAAGCTGCCGTCGCGCATCTCTTCGGCCAGCGCCAGCGGCACCAGGCGGTGACTCCATTCGCGGAAAAAACCACCATCTTCGACATCCGGTCGCAATTCGGAAAACCATGACTCCAGAAGATCGACGCTTTCGACCTGTTCCGGTGCCAGCCCCACACCCTCGCCGGGCTGCAAGGTCTGAATCTGGTTCTGCAATTGCTCGCGCAAGGGGGGCGCTTGTGTTCCCGCCTCCGCTGGGGGCATCGGCAGGGAGGCGGCCGCCTGGCTGGCCAACTGTGGTGTCGCGGGGTGCGCTGGAGGGGCTTCGGCCGCAGCTTCTCCGCCGGCCTCCTGGCGACTGGCTCTAAATAGATCGCGAACCGTGCGATAGAGGCTACCGAAACCCGATCCCGGCAGCGGTGCCTGGGCAACACCCGGGTCGTCCGTGCTTGCGCCCGATTCCCGCTCCACGGCTCCCTGATCGAGTTCACTGGGTCGGGAGCGGTGTGCATCCCGAACCTTGCTGATGTAAAGCCGCTCGTCTTCCAGGTCCGGGAGCACGCCGGCCTCGCGTAACCGTTCGTTGATGCCGTCGTAAAGGACGCCTAGCTGGTTCAGCAGAGCCTTGCCGAAACTCTGATAGATCACCCCCTTGCTGGCGCGATCCGGTCGGAAAATGGCGAGTTGGTCTGCCAGGTGATGACACAGCGCCACGGGGGAGATGGGGTTGCTGTATTCGTCGATGGGCGTGTCGGCGATCACCGCCAGGCGCCGGTGCAGGTAGCGCAGGCTGCGGATGGCCCGGGTCTCGGCCCGGGAAATCACTTCGGAGCGCTGCAGCCAGTCCTCGAAGTCGCCTTCATCCACCAGGGACAGCTGATCGGCGGTGGCAGCGACGTCCTGTTCCGGATTGATGGCGAAGCGGCCGATATCCAGCCAGTTGGCGACGGCCAGTTCGCGAATATCGTGGGTGAACTGATGGCGGTGCTTCTTGAGCATGCGAATGCCGCCGAAGTGGGCGGCTTGAACCGGGTTGCTTGCGGCGGTCTCCGCTGCCTGGAACAGTGCGCCTTCCGCCTGCGATGTGAAGGCCTGCAGCCGGCCGTCGAGGAAGCTGCCGATGAGGTCAACGCACTGGCGCAGGGCGTCGCGCCCACGGCGCTGCTGCTCGCGCCCGATGGGCTTGCGCTTGTCGGCGGCGAAGGCGGCCGATTGCGCAGAGCGGGCGCTAGCCGCGATGGTGTCGAGGGCGCCGGTCAATTCGGGCTGCAGGGCGGCAAAGGCGATGCCGAAGCCCTGTTCGGATACCCGGACCACAGTTGCCTCCACCTGTCGGCGGCGTCCGCTGACCGGGTCGGCCAGACCGACCCGAATACGGGTCGTCCCCACCCCCTGCTGACGCAACTGGTTGTCGGCTGTGCGTGTCGCCGGTACCAGAAACAGGCCACCGTCACAGAAGTCCGTGATCTCGAATGCCAGCGGCCCGAAACCGGGACCGCTGAGGTCCGCATCCCAGGTCACGGCTTTTCGTTGATATTGTCTGCGTTCCCTGTTCATGCCCCACCTGCGCAAGCTTGCCGAGCCGCCTCCCCAGCTGGCACGCAGGCCTCAGTATACGGGATGACCGGCGTGACGGGTAATCATCGGATTACGTGTATCAACATCGCGGAGAGCGGGGTCTGTGTTTGGTGAATTGTTGGTATACTATTGATGAAAAGCCCGTCAATTCGCGCCATTTTGAAAGGCGTCTGATTCATTGGAGTAGCAATGGCCAAACGCAACGCAATCGTGTCGTCCGAGCATCTGGTGTCGCGCAAGGCGGCGGAACTGAGCCAGTTGGAGTATGCACTGATCAACGCCGGGCATGCCTTTGAGCGCTGGATGGTGCACTGCATGACCGCCACCGGTATCCCCGACCTTTCACCGCTTGATGTGCTCGTCCTGCACAACACCAACCACCGCAGCCGGGAGAAGACTCTTGCCGGTATCTGTCTTGTGCTCAACGTGGAAGACACCCACCTCGTCAACTACTCGTTAAAGAAACTGCGTCGTCTTAATCTCATCGAGGCGCGACGCCGCGGCAAGGAGATGGGGTATACCACCACGGACGAAGGCCGCCTGGCCTGCCAGCGTTATCGGGAAATCCGTGAGGCCTGCCTGATCGATGCCCTGGCGATGTTCGGTGGCCCGGATCCCGAGGAAATGGCCGCCATGGCAACGCGCCTGCGGGCTCTGTCCGGCATTTACGATCAGGCGGCGCGTGCGGCCAGCTCGCTGTAAACCAGCATGGGGTTCGTTCCCGAGAAGTCGTTGACAATTTATTAACGTTACGTTAATCCTTTGTTATCCGGCATTGACGCCGGAAGCCGAGGAGGAACGATCATGAAACGACTTACGACTCTGCTGTCCGCTGTTGCGCTAGGCCTCGGAAGTGCCGCTGCCACTGCGGAAACCCGCTGGGATATGGCAACTCCCTACGGTGATTCCACCTTCCACACCAAGAACGTCCGCGAGTTTGTTCAGGAAATCCACGACGCGACCAACGGCGAGTTGCGCATAGAGGTGCACAGCGCCGGTTCGCTGGTCAGTCATCCCAATATCAAGCGGGCCGTTCGCAACCGTCAGGTTCAGGCGGGTGAGTTATTCATTTCCATACTGGGCAACGAAAGCCCGATCTTCGCCATCGACTCGGTGCCCTTCCTGGCCACGAGTTACGAAGAAGCCGAGGCGCTCTGGCATGCCTCCCGCCCCAAGATCGAGCAGTTGCTGGAGCGTGACCGTATCAAGCTGCTGTATTCGGTGGCCTGGCCAGCGCAGGGGTTCTATACCAACCGTGAGCTGAATACGGTGGAAGACTTCGAAGGTCTCCGCTTCCGCGCCTACAACTCCACGACGTCCCGCATGGCCGAGTTGCTTGGCATGCAGGGTACCCAGGTGGAAGTACCGGAAATTCCCCAGGCGTTCTCCACGGGGATCATCAACGCCATGATCACCTCGCCCACCACGGGTGTGGATTCCACTGCCTGGGATTTCGTCGATTACTTCTACGACGTCCAGGCCTGGATTCCCAAGAACATGGTGGTGGTCAACCAGCAGGTCTGGGATCAGCTTGACGAGGCCACCCAGGAGACGATCCTCGAGGCCGCTGCACGGGCTGAAGAGCGGGGCTGGGAAATGAGCCGCAACGAGGCCGAAGCGCAGAAAGCGATCCTTGACGAAAACGGACTCCGTGTCATGGAGCCCAGCGCCGAACTGATGGAAGGGCTCAACGCCATCGGTGAGCAGATGATCGAGGAATGGCTGAAGGAAGCCGGTGCCGACGGAGAGGCCATTATCGAGGCCTTCCACGGCAACTAAGAGCGCATCGGGGCGGCTTCGGCCGCCCCGGTTCATTCCCATGAAAAGGAATCCTGGATCGGGAGGCAATGATGCGCTACCTGCTGGATCGACTTTATCTGCTCTGCGGGCTGCTCGCCGCGCTCTCACTGGTAGCGATCTGCCTGCTTGTGCTGGGACAGGTGGTCGGGCGGTTCGTCGGTGTGACCATTCCATCGGCCAACGAAATGGCAGGCTACTTCGTCCTGTCATCAACCTTTCTCGCACTGGCGCCCACGTTCATGTTCGGCGGTCATATTCGGGTCAAGCTCGTGATCGAGCGGTTACCCGCTCCGTTGCAGCGCTTCTTCGAGTACACATCCCTGTTGCTGGCCATCGGTCTGGTGGGCTTTGCCGCCTGGTGGTGTATCGAACTTGTGCGCGAGTCACTGGAGTTCGGTGACGTCTCCCCGGGTCGCCTGGCCATCCCCCTGGCCATTCCCCAGAGCGCCATGGTGCTCGGCATCGGCACGCTGCTGATTGCCCTGCTGGACTGCCTGGTATCACTCATTCGCGGTCAGGATCTGCCCTATGACCGCCGTTCAGGCCTCATGGAGGAATAGCGCCATGGGCGTGACGGAAATCGGTTTACTGTTGTTGTTTGTCCTGCTGCTGCTGCTCGGCTCTGGGTTATGGGTCGCGTTGGCATTGATGGGCGTGGCTGTCATCGGTATCGGCTTTTTCACCGGTGCGCCAACGGGGCTGGTCATGGGCAACAGCCTGTGGAGTTCCATCTCGTCCTGGTCCCTCGCGGCATTGCCCATGTTCATCTGGATGGGTGAGATCCTGTTCCGCTCGCGGTTGTCCGAGGACATGTATGCCGGCCTTGCGCCGTGGCTGGGTCGCCTGCCGGGTCGGTTGCTTCACGTCAATGTGCTTGGTTGCTCGGTCTTTGCGGCGGTATCTGGCTCTTCGGCGGCGACGGCAGCCACCGTGGGTCGCATGTCCATTCCCGAACTCAAGCGGCGCGGTTACCCCGACAACATGGTCATCGGTACCCTGGCCGGCTCGGCCACGCTGGGGTTGCTGATTCCTCCTTCCATCATTCTCATCGTCTACGGAGTGAGTGCGGAGGTTTCCATCGCCCGATTGTTCATGGCGGGCATTCTTCCCGGCCTGATGCTCATTGCGCTGCTCATGGGCTACGTCATCATCTGGTCGCTGCTGAATCCCAGCCGCCAGCCGCCACCGGAACCTGCGGTGCCGTTCAGGCAGAAGCTTTGGGCCTCCCGTCGCCTCCTGCCGGTGGTGGGCCTGATCGTGGCGGTGATCGGCTCCATCTATACAGGTGTCGCCACGCCCAATGAAGCCGCGGCCCTGGGCGTGGTGGGCGCGCTGTTGTTGTCCCTGTTCTCGGGAACGCTGAACCTGCGGAACTTCGTCGAGGGCCTGCTTGGCGCCACCCGTACCTCCTGCATGATCTGTTTCATACTCGCCGGCGCGGCGTTTCTCACCACGGCCATGGGGTACACCGGCATCCCCCGTGAGCTGGCAGGCTGGATCGGCCAGATGGATCTCTCCGTCTACTGGTTGCTGTTCGCCCTGGTGGTGTTCTTCGTCATCATGGGCTGCTTCCTGGACGGCATCTCCGTCGTGGTGCTGACCACCTCCGTTGTCCTGCCCATGGTGCAGGCAGCCGGCCTTGATCTGATCTGGTTCGGCATCTTCCTGGTCATCGTGGTCGAAATGTCCCAGATCACGCCGCCGGTGGGCTTCAATCTTTTCGTCATTCAGGGGCTCACGGGCAAGAACATCCTGCAGATTGCCTGGGCTTCCTTCCCGTTTTTCCTGGTGCTGTGTCTGGCCGCCGTGTTGATAGTGATCTTCCCCGAGATCGCGACCTGGCTGCCGGAGACCATGAGTCAGCGGCGATAGCAAGACGCTATCGCTCATAAGAGGAGACACGCGCATGCGCGCAAACGAGAGTAAAGAGCAATGGCAGTTCTGGGTCGACCGCGGCGGCACGTTTACTGACGTGATCGGCCGACGCCCCGACGGTTCCATGGTGACCCACAAGGTGCTGTCGGAAAACCCGGAGCGCTATCGCGACGCCGCCCTGCAGGGGATTCGTGAGCTGCTGGGCCTTGAGTCCACCGACGAGATCCCGCCAGAGCAGCTGGACGCGGTGAAGATGGGGACGACGGTGGCCACCAACGCCCTGCTGGAGCGCAAGGGTGAGCCCACTGTTCTGGTCATCACGAAGGGCTTTGCCGATGCCCTGCGGATCGGCTATCAGACCCGGCCGGATATCTTTGCCCTGGACATCAAGCTGGCCGAACAGCTCTACGGTCATGTTGTTGAAGTGGATGAGCGCGTCCGCGCCGATGGCGAGGTGCTCAAGGCACCGGACGAGGCCGGGGTCCGGCAGGCGCTGCAGCAGGCTTATGATCAGGGCTACCGTGCCTGCGCCGTTGTCTTCATGCATGGTTATCGCTACACCGAGCACGAGAAACAGATTGCCGCCATCGCCCGGGATGTCGGCTTCACCCGGGTGAGTGCTTCTCACGAGGTCAGCCCGCTGATGAAACTCATCGGCCGTGGCGATACGACGGTGGTGGACGCTTACCTGTCGCCCATACTCAAGCGCTACGCCAATCAGGTGGCATCGGAGCTGGGTGATACGCGACTGCAGTTCATGAAGTCCGATGGCGGCCTCACCGACGCCCGTTACTTCGAGGGCAAGGACGCAATCCTCTCCGGGCCCGCCGGCGGTATCGTCAGTTGCGTGCGCACCGCCCAGATGGCTGGTTTCGAGGAAGTGATCGGTTTCGACATGGGTGGAACCTCCACCGATGTTTCGCATTTTAACGGCGAGTTCGAGCGCAGCTTCGAGACGGTCATCGCCGGCGTGCGCATGCGGGTGCCCATGATGCGCATCCATACCGTCGCCGCCGGCGGCGGCTCGCAACTGTTCTTCGATGGGTCCCGTTATCGGGTCGGACCGGAATCCGCCGGTGCCAATCCCGGCCCGGCCTGCTACCGCCGGGGTGGCCCCCTCACCGTTACTGACTGCAACGTCATGCTGGGCAAGTTGCAGCCGGAATTCTTCCCGCGGGTTTTTGGCCCCAACGGCGATGAGCCACTGGACGCCGAGGTGGTCAGGCAGCAGTTCGAGGCCCTGGCCGACCGCATTCACGAGGCCACCGGTGATCGCCGAACACCAGCGCAGGTGGCAGCGGGTTTTCTGCGGATTGCCGTGGAGAACATGGCCAACGCCATCAAGCAGATCTCCGTGCAGCGTGGATATGACGTCACCACCTACACCATGAACTGCTTTGGTGGTGCCGGCGGGCAACATGCCTGCCTGGTGGCGGATGCGCTGGGCATGAAGCGGGTGCTGATTCACCCGTTCGCCGGCGTGCTGTCCGCTTACGGCATGGGGCTGGCGGATCTCACCACCATGCGTGAACTGGCGGTTGACAAGGTCCTGGATGATCGGCTGGTGGATGAGCTGCGTTCCCGGCTGGCGGCGCTGGACGCCGAAGGACGCGACGAGCTGGCAGCCCAGGGCGTAGACAAGGCGGCCATCTCCGCGCTGCACAAGCTGCAGCTCAAGTACGATGGCACCGACACCACCTTGCTGGTGGATTTTGGCGAAGCCTCCGCCATGCGCCGCGCCTTCGAAGCTGCCCACAAGCAGCAGTTCGGCTTCACCATGCCGGAGAAGGGGCTGGTGGCAGCGGCCGGGGTTGTCGAAGTCATCGGGGCCAGTGGTGCCATGAGCGACGAGCCGGACGTGCCGGCGCGGTCATCCGGCACCCTCGAGCCGGTGGCGCGAGTGCAGACCTTCATGGCCGATGATTCCCATCCGGAGACGGCGGTTTATGACCGGGAGCAGATGTTCCCCGGCGACACGGTTGACGGCCCCGCGGTCATTCGCGACCCGGTCTCCACCATTGTCGTCGAACCGGGTTGGCGCGCCGGTGTGAACAGCAAGAACCACGTCATCATGGAGCGAGTCGCCGCGCTACCCCACCGCACCGCCGTGGGCACCGATGTTGATCCGGTGATGCTCGAGGTGTTCAACAATCTGTTCATGTCCATTGCCGAGCAGATGGGCGGCACCCTTGAGAAGACCGCCTACTCCGCCAACATCAAGGAACGGCTGGACTTCTCCTGTGCCGTGTTCGACGCCGATGGTGGCCTGGTAGCCAACGCCCCCCATGTGCCGGTGCACCTGGGCTCCATGGGGGAGAGCGTGCGCGCCATCATCAATGCGCGTAGCGGCACCATGGAGCAGGGTGACGTCTACATGCTCAACGATCCCTACCATGGCGGCACCCATCTGCCCGATGTGACCGTGGTCACGCCGGTATTCGATGGCGCTGGCAGTCACGTCCTGTTCTACATCGCCAGCCGGGCCCACCACGCCGACATCGGCGGAACCACGCCGGGGTCCATGCCGCCGGACAGCACCACCATCGACGACGAGGGCGTGCTGATCAGCAACTTCCAGGCGGTTGCCGGCGGAGAGTTCCGGGAGCAGGCGCTGCGCGAACTGTTTGGCGGCGGCAGCATGCCGGCGCGCAACGTTGAGCAGAACCTGAACGACCTCAAGGCACAGATTGCGGCCAACAACCGCGGCGCCGGCGAGCTGCGGCGCATGGTGGCGCACTTTGGACTGGAGGTGGTGCAGGCTTACATGCAACACGTCCAGGACAACGCTGAAGAGCAGGTCCGCCGGGTACTCGACGTACTGGAGGACGGGTCCTGGGAAAAAGAGCTGGATAACGGGGCCCGGGTGAAAGTGACCATTCGCGTCGACAAGGCCAGGCGCGCCGCGGTGGTGGACTTCACCGGTTCCAGCGACCAGCAGCCCAGCAACTTCAATGCCCCCAAGGCGGTGACCCGGGCCGCGGTGCTTTATGTGTTGCGCACCCTGGTGAACGACAACATTCCCCTGAACGACGGCTGTCTCAAGCCGGTGGAGCTGATCGTGCCCGAGGGCTCGATGCTGAACCCGGTCTATCCGGCGGCCGTCGTGGCGGGCAATGTGGAGGTCAGCCAGGTGGTGACGGATACGCTGTACGCGGCGCTGGGCGTGCTGGCCAACGGCCAGGGCACCATGAACAACGTCACCTTCGGGAACGACCGCTACCAGCACTATGAAACCCTATGTGGGGGTGCCGGTGCCGGCAATGGGTTCCACGGTGTCAGTGCGGTTCACGTGCACATGACCAATAGTCGCTTGACGGATCCGGAGGTTCTCGAGACCCGTTTCCCGGTCATGCTGGAGGGCTTTTCCATCCGCCGCGGTTCCGGTGGTCAGGGGCAATGGAACGGTGGAGATGGCGCCGAGCGCCGGATCCGCTTCCTCGAGCCCATGACGGTGGCCATACTCGCCAACTCCCGGCGTATTGCACCCAGCGGCCTGGCCGGTGGTGGCGATGCTGCCCTCGGCAGGGGATGGGTCGAGCGCGCCGACGGCAGCCGCACGAATCTCACGGGCACCGACAAGGCCGACATGGCTCCTGGCGATACGTTCGTGATCCAGACGCCGGGTGGCGGCGCCTTCGGCAAGAAGGGTTAAGGCCAGGAAAGGTGCAGGTGCGGCATCACCCATCCGGGTGATGCCGCACCTGCAGCGATCCGCTAACAAGCGTAGACTGGGACCAACAGTCCAATCCCGGGCCGTGGTCTTCAGGAAACGTATTGACCGTGTCGGAGCAGTCTCAGTCCAGCCCCAAACCATTCAGGACGGACGAGTCTGGGCGGCTCCAGAGCGTCAAGTCCTACCAGTTGCTCGACAGCAAACCCGAGGAGGCCTACGAGCGGTATACGCGCTTCGCTGCCACCCTGTTTGATACGCCCATGGCGCTTGTGACGCTGCTTGATGAGCGCCGCCAGTGGTTCAAGTCCTGTCTCGGGGTCGACCTGCGGGAAACCGACCGGCAGATCGCGTTCTGCGATGCCGCTATCCGCAGCCAGGATGCCCTGGTTGTCACTGATGCACTGGAAGATCCACGCTTCGCCACCAATCCCTTGGTGACGGGAGCGCCGCATATCCGTTTCTACGCGGGGGTGCCGCTCGTCAGTCGGGACGGCTATGCACTCGGCACCTTGTGCGTGCTCGATACCAGGCCGCGGCATGACATCGGCGAACAGCAAATCCAGCAGCTGCGTGAACTGGCGAACGCCGTGCTCTCGCAGATGGAATTGCGTCGAGCCGTGCTGGAACTGGAGCGCGCCGGTGCCGCACTGCGCGACCGCGAAACGCTGCTCGCCCGCATCTACGACTCGGTGGAAACCGGCATCGCCATTGCCGATGGTGAGGGCTTCATCGTCGAGGCCAACGCCTACCTGTGGCGACTGCTGGAGTGGCCCCGCTCGGCTTTCATCGGCCAGTCGGTGGGCCAGATCTTCACCGCCGGAGTGGACGCCGTGGTCGGTTCGGATGGCGAGGCCGAGTGGGAATGCCGCATCCGCAATGGACGCGGCTCCCTGATCGACGTCGCGGTGGCCATGCGTACCTTGCGCCTCAGCAGTGGTGAACAGACCCAGGTCATCGCTGTAAGCGATCTGCATCGCCAGAAGGCCGAAGAACGCCTGGTGCGAATGCGTGCCGACATACTCCAGCGGATTATCGCCCAGGATCCGCTGCCAGAGGTGCTTTCCGATCTGTGCAAGATGCTGGAAGGGCAGGTTGCCCAGGCCCGCGCGCTCGTGACACGTCAGGAGGATGGCGGGCTGGTGGGGGTGGCCGGTCCATCCCTGGCGGGCGAGGGTGGCGATGAATCACTGATCGGGGTCCTCTTGCGCGGCGGCGTCAGTCTGTCCGCCGACGCCGCGGCTCGCGGCGAAATCTTGATCTGCGAAGACCTGGAAATCGAGCATCGCTGGCCACAATCACGGCAATTATTGCTGGCCCGAGGCATTCGTTCCGCACTGGTTGTGCCGGTACCGTTGGCTGACGGCAGTATCGCCGGCACCCTTGGCCTGTTCTGGACAGAGCCGGGCCTTCCTGCGCCGCGTACACGATTGATCGCCGAGGAGTACGCGCGGCTGGTGGGTGTGGCGCTGGCCCATGGCAAGACGGTGGCGAGCCTCCAGTTCAGGGCCTATCACGATAGCCTCACCGGGCTCGCCAACCGGGAACTGTTTGCCGACCGTGTTAAAGGCGCCATTGCTCGCGCGCACCGCAGCGGCGGCGTGGTTGGCGTACTCATGCTCGATCTGGATGATTTCAAGCTCATCAACGACAGTCTCGGCCACGCCATGGGCGACCTGCTGCTCCTCGAAGTCGGCCAGCGCTTGCGGGACTGCGTGCGGGAATCCGATACGGTAGCGCGGCTCGGCGGCGACGAATTCGCGCTCGTGATCGAGACTGGCAGTGCCCCCGAGGTTGCGCTGGTGGCCGGGAAAATCCTCCGCAAGATGGCTGGACCCGCAGACCTCGACGGGCATCGTCTGCATATATCGCCGAGTATCGGTGTTGCCGTCCACCCGGACGATGGCGCCGATCCCGCGCAACTGCTTCAGGCTGCGGACACCGCCATGTACGAGGTGAAGCGTTCGGGCAAGCGCGGGCTCAGGGTCTATGACGTCACGCTGGCCGAGACCGCCACCCGGAATTTCACCCTGATGCAGGAGCTGGCGGAGGCAGTGCAACAGGGCCGCATCGTTGCCCATGTGCAGCCCCGCGTCGATCTGGAGTCGGGCACCGTGCCAGCCATGGAAGCTTATGCGCGCTGGTCTCATCCCCGGTTGGGGGAGCAGGAGGCCGACTTTTTCCTGCCCATGGCGGAGCAGGCCGGACTGACGCGGCAGATCGACCGAATCGTGCTGGAGCAGACGCTACCTCTGCTTGCTGCAGCGCGCAGACTGCGCCCGGATTTTCGCCTGTGCTGGAATGTCTCCATCGCGACGCTGTACGAGCAGGAGTTCGTGGAGAAGCTGCGTGCTCGTCTTGACGCCTACGGACTTCCCACCGACTGCCTGCAGCTCGATCTTGTGGAAGCCCAGCTGCTCCGCTCACTGGAGCGCAGTGTGGCGAGGTTGAACGAGATCCGGGAGCAGCTACCAGGCCTGCGTGTCGGTCTGGATGACTTCGGTATCACCCATGGCGCTATCACCACGCTGCCGGCATTACCGCTGGATAGCCTCACGGTGGACCGCAGTTTCACCGCGAGGCTGTTGGCGCCGGACGCACGCACCCGAACGGTCGCCAGAACGCTGGTCTCGGCCCTGGTCAACCTGTCCCGGGACCTGGAGATGGATCTTGTGGTGGAGGGCGTCGAGACGGAGCAACAGCTGCGCGAGCTCCGCGAACTTGGTTGCCGTGTCATGCAAGGGCGATTCTTCCTGGCACCGGCGGCGACGCTCCCTGAAGGCTGGCAGGAACTCGGTGCCGGGTATCAGGCGAAGCGGTTGTAGCCGAGTCCATCGAGGGGGATCGAGGGCTCGCTGCCGGCCACCGACTCGGCGACAAGGCTCGCCGCACCGCAGGCAAAAGTCCAGCCCAGGTGGCCGGCCCCGGTATTCAGTTGCAGGTTTCGAATCGGCGTCGGGCCCAGTATCGGCGGACCATCCATGGTAAGGGGTCGCAAGCCGCACCAGGGTGTGAGGTCCGCCGGGGTCAGCCTATCCTCCAGTGTGGGAAAGGTCTTGAGCACCTGGCGGAAGACGTTGTCCGCCCGGCGGTGTTCGAGCGTGGTGTCAAAGCCGGCAAATTCCGCAGTACCCGCCATGCGAATGCGATCATCCAGTATGGACATGACCACCTTGTTCGCGTCATCGATCATGGGAATGGTCGGCGCATCCCGCCATCCGTTCACGGGCGCGGTGTGGGAATAGCCCTTCACCGGATAGATGGGCAGCCGCAGTCCCACCTGACGGGCCAGGCCCGGGCTGAAACTCCCGGCGGCCAGAATGTAGAGATCCGCAGTGCGGGGTCCGGCGCTGGTGATCAGCCCACTCAGCCGGTCGCCATCGCGTTGCAGGCGTTCCACCGAAACGCCTTGCTCGAACTCCACCCCCTGCTGTTGCGCCAGGGCGGCAAGGCGGCGGGTGAACAGGCAGGCGTCGCCGCTTTCGTCGTCCGGGTAATAGATTGCGCCGGTGAGCTCATGGGCGACGTCTGCCAGCGCCGGCTCAAGCGCAGTGGCCTGTCGTGGATCCAGTACCGAGAAGCGCAAGCCCAGGTCCGCCGTCAGGCGGGACGCCTGCAGGGCCTTTTCCATGCTGACCGCGTCCCGGAAAATCTTGATGATGCCGCTCTGGCTATCGGCATAGCGTATCCCGGTCTCCCGTCGCAGCGCCTGTAACCGGCGCAGGCTGTGGATAGCCAGGCGCGTGTTCACCACGGTATTGCGTTCGAAGCGGCTGCGGCTGCTATTGCGCAGAAAACCGAGCCCCCATCGCGTGAGTCGTGGGATCTCCCGCGCCCGAAGCAGAAGTGGCGATTCCTCGCGCCCGATCCAGCGCAGTAACTGACCGACCACGCCGGGGGCATTCCAGGGCTCCGCATGACTGGCGTGCAGTAGCCCGCCGTTGGCAAAACTGGTCTCGCTCGCAGGTTCCGCGGCACGGTCGATGACATGTACCTGGTGACCAGCCTGGTGCAGATACCAGGCGGTGGTGGTGCCGATAACGCCCGCACCAATGATGATGATCCGCATGCCTGTCTCCAGCGGAGGTATGGCGATTGGCCGGATCCGTGTTGGATCAGGACGGTGGCTGTGGGCCGGGTGATGTCTGGCGAAGTAGCAGTCGCTCGGCGGCGGAGACGGACATGGCACCGGTCACGGCGAAGCGCAGTGCATCTTCCACCGGCATGTCCACGGCGCGCAGCGATGCTCTCGGGATCAGCAGCGTGAAGCCCCCGATCTGGTAGCTGCCCGGTATGTAAACCGCCACCTTGTGGGCAGCGGCCAGTCCATCGGGCAGGTCTGAGAGATCGTCCCGGGTCACCAGCCCCAGGACGGTGAAGTCCGTGCCTGGCAGATCCAGCGCCACCACCTGATCGAAACGCCGCTCCCGGTTGCCGGCGAAGTAGGTCATGAGGTCGTGCACCGCTCGGTAGACCTTGTTCACCAGGGGAATACGGGTGAGCACCAGCTCCATGCCCTGAATGAGGCGCTTGAGCAGCCAGTGGTCGACCAGCCAGCCAACTCCGTAGAGCGCCGCCAACGCAAGCACCAGGCCCATGCCCGGCAGATAGAGCCCGTCGGGCAGGATGGCAACCACTGCCTTGCCCAGGGCCCACTCCAGGGTCATGGCCAGCCAGATAACCAGGTACAGCGTGGCGCCCACCGGAATAAGCGCCAGCAACCCCCGTAGGATGGTCTTTGTCAGGTGCTGCATCATGAATGCGTTAATCCGCCGGGCTTAGCCGTACCAGCGGCGCACGTCGCTGGTCCACCAGCAGATAGAGGGCACCGTCAGGCCCCTGACGGACGTCGCGTATCCGCCAGCCAGCGTCGTCCAGCAGGCGTTCCTCGTGCACGACCTCACCATTGTCGACGACCAGGCGTGCCAGATGGGTCTGGGCCAGCGCCCCGACAAACAGGTTGCCCTGCCAGGCTGGAAACACGTCTGCGTCATAGTAGGCGAAGCCGGAGGGCGCGATGGAAGGCGTCCAGTGGTGCAACGGGTCCTCCATGCCATCCATGGACTCCGGTCCGATCCGTGGGCCGTGGTACTCGCGTCCATGGGTGACCTTCGGCCAGCCATAGTTCAGTCCGGGCCCGATGATGTTGATCTCGTCGCCACCGCGCGGACCATGTTCGTTGATCCAGATTTCGCCGGTCTCCGGGTGGCGGATCATGCCCTGGGGGTTGCGCAGGCCGTAGCTGTAGATGCCCGGCTGGGCGTCGCGCTGGTCGAGAAACGGGTTATCGTCGGGGATCTGGCCGTCATCGGTCAGCCGGATGATCTTGCCGTAGTGGTTGTCCAGTTCCTGGGATCGATCACGTTGACCGCGGTCGCCGGTGCTGATGTAGAGATAGCCGTCCTCATCAAAGGCCATGCGGGAGCCGAAATGCCGGCCGCCACCGGTGTAGGGCGTAGCCACGAAGAGAACTTCGAAATCCGTCAACTGCTCACCGTCCAGCAGGCCGCGTCCCACTGCTGTGGCGTTGCCTTCGCTGCTGGGACGGGCGTAGCTCAGGTAGACCCAGGGCGTCTCTTCGAAATCCGGGTGCAGGATCACGTCCAGCAATCCGCCCTGATTCTCGGTGGCAACGCTGGGTGTCCCTTCTACTGTGCGGCGGTTATTGCCGTTGGCGTCCAGCAAATTGAGCCGCCCGCCGCGCTCGGTCACCAGCATGCGACCATCGGGCAGGAACGCCAGCCCCCAGGGATGGGAGAAACCCTCGGCGAGTACCTGTACCTGGAAGCGGTGTTCCTCGCTATCCACGGTCTGGGCCGAGGCGATGCCGGCTGCGGCAACGAGTGCGGCAATGGCAAGCGGCAAGACAAGGCGCATGGTGGTCTCCTGTGCAACGGTGTCATTGAACAATACCGGGGAATGCGTTCCCTGTTCAGCGTTTCTTCACTGTAGAGGCTGACAACAGGCCGGAGGTTCACTCGTTCGACAAGGTGGGGCGCCGAGGTCTGTTCTCGCGTGGTGCGGCGCCGCATTTTTCCGGGCCTTTCCGCCGCCGGTCGCGCAAGTGCCTGCCACGCATGGGCTAGTCACCGTTTTCCACAGATGCTGTGGATAAGCTTGTGGACAAGGTGGCGATTACCACGGGGGAAGCCTGTCATGTCGCGGCTTTGCGTCATTTTGATGAACTTTTCGCCGGAATCTAAAGCCCTAATCGGAACAGTGACTTATGTCGAGGCCAGGACTTCTGCATCAGTATGCCGAGTTCGATTGACGCAATCTTTGCGTGTAAACTCCTCGACGTTTGCTGCCTGTGCACAAAAATAGCGCGTGCTCTTTCCCGTCAACCGTCCGGACGCAAGCCATGACAGAGCAAACCCCCGCTGACGAGCAAGCCGCCTTTGATGCGGTGGAACTGGGCAATCGCCTGGCCGAGGACTACCCGGAAGAGGAACTTGCCCGCATCGCCGAGGGCCTGTTGTCCGGCGTGGTCCACTACTGGCTCTATGCCCGACAACCCTGCGACGATCCGCGCTGCCCGGACTGTGCCCCCTACCGAAGCGCCGATTGGCGGCTTGCGGAGTTGCACCGCCTGGTGGATGACATGGCGCGCTCCAGCGAGTATTTCCATTCTCCGGACGACATCGCCTCGGGAAGCGCCTGACGCCATGTCCACCCCCGGGGATTTCATGCAGGACCTGGTGGCGATACAGCAGGGCATTGCCAAGGGGACAATCGTGCTGCCCGGTGTTCCCCAGGTTGCTGGCAGGGTGCGACGCATCCTGGCTGAAAGCGAGCCTGACCAACGGCTGGTGGCGACTGAAATTGCACGTGATCCCGGGCTGGCCAGCTATCTCATCAAGCTCGCCAACAGTGCCGCCAATCGAGGAGTCGTGGATACCGATTCCGTCAACGGTGCACTGCAGCGACTGGGTTTGCAGCTCACCGGCGTGATGGTGACCAACTACGCGTTGATGCAAATGGTCAACATGGCGGGTGGCATCTATCGTGACCGCGTTCAGTCCATCTACCGTCACAGCCTGGAAGTGGCGGCCCATTGCCATGCTCTGGCGGTCGCTTTCACGCGGTTACCTGCAGATCGAGCACTGCTGGTGGGGCTGGTGCACGATATCGGCAAACTGGTTGTACTGCAGTTTGCTGCCGATCGCCCGGCATTGCGCAACAACCCACAGCGTCTTGAGCAGGTGCTGCGTTACACCCATGCATCCGTGGGGGCCGGCCTGCTGCGAGTCTGGCGTTTCCCGGAGCCGGTGGTGTCTGCAGTGGCCGCCCATGAGAGCTGGCGGCGGGAGACGGCAGACGGTACCGCCGATCTGGCGGATCTGGTCATTGCCGCCCAGGTGGACCTCTACCGTGAGTCCGACCACCCCATGGCGGGGCTGGCCGCTCGCCAGGTGCCGAGCATGGACCGCCTGGGCCTGCCCGAAGGCATGTCATTTCGGGAATGGCCCGAATTCCAGCAACCCTATCAGCGAAGCTGTGCCCTTCTGGGGCTGTAGCTGGTGAGGGTCGGATCCGTCATCTGTTCGAGAGACTCACGGACACGGCGGTACAGCTCTCGCAGGTAGGCGACATCGGGCGCGGCGCGGTGGGCCTGACCTGCCGCAAGCCGGGAATCCCGTATCAGCCCCTGCAGGTGAGCGGGCCAGTCAGGCCAGCCCATCACCGTGCTCGGCACCATGCGCGAGATATCCTCGAGCAGAAACCGACAGGGTGTCCCCGCAGCTTCGAACAAGCGCCGCAGCCAGAACGCATCATGAGCGCCACCGTCGCAGTACAACACGCGGCCGGCCAGTTGATGGTTCATGGTGGTGGCCACGAGATGAACGGGATGGCCCTCGCGGAACAGCTGTTCCCGGCTCAGCCCGGTGATGGCCTCGGCACTGCGGCTCCAGTCGGTCCACCGCGGGTCGGGCTTGATCAGGTAGGAATAAATGTGCCCGGCCTCGTCCGACCAGGCCACTTCTGTAGGGTAACTGACACCAAATCGAAGACTGGACGCTTCCAGGTCCAGGAACTGTGGCAACCCATCGGTTGCCTCCTCCTCCATCACTTCTTGCATGATCTCCTCGCTATTGCTGCGGGATCGCTGACCTACCATCAGTTACGGCAACAGCCGTAACAGGCAGTTCCTCGATGCCCTCTGTCGTCCATGTTCTCAAGCCCGCCCTTCGGTTATGGTTATGCGGGCGCCGAATCTGCTTTCCGTCGATCCGGGTGGGGCGTTTGCCCCATGTCCATGATATTACGCAGGAGTCTCCGTGTCAGGAAACCATCCAGGACCGATTGCCCCCCGGCATTCAACCATTGCCGACTACCATCATCATCGGCGAGAGGACCATTACGCCTGGCTGCGCGCCGACAACTGGCGTGAAGCCATGCAGGATCCGGGCCTGCTACCCACCGAGATACGCGATTACCTGGAAGCGGAAAATCGTCATGCGGAGTCCGTCATGGCTCCTACGGCCGCCTTGCGCCAGCGCCTGTTCGACGAGCTGAAGGCGCGGCTGAAGGAGGATGACAGCAGCGTTCCGGCGCCGGACGGGCCGTGGGAGTATTACACCCGCTACCGTGTCGGCGGTCAGCAGCCCGTCTTCTGCCGGCGCCCGCGCGGCGCCACGGATGGCGAGCAGGTGCTGCTGGACGGCGACGCCGAAGCCGAAGGCCAGGCCTATTTTCGCATTATCAACGCCGCTCATAGCCGGGATCACCGCCTGCTTGCCTATGCCGTGGACCGTTCAGGGGCAGAAGTCTGCACGATCCTGGTGCGGGACCTGGAGACAGGTGACCTGTTGCAGAGCGTGGTCGAGCAGGCGCGGGGCGACCTGGTCTGGGCGGCGGAATCCGCCACCCTGTTCTACACCGTCATCGATGACGATCATCGCCCCCGATGGGTGCGCCGCCGGCACTATCCCGACGGCGACGATGCACTGGTCTACGAGGAGGCCGATCCGGGCTTCTTCGTCGGTGTCGACGAAACCGAGAGTGGTCGCCACATCCTCATCGACAGCCATGATCACATCACCTCCGAGGTGCGGGTGATTCCCGCCGACCGGCCCGCCACGCCGCCACGGGTGCTGCTGCAGCGCCGCACCGGAGTTGAATACGAGGTTACCGACCACGGCGATCACTGGGTCATGCTCACCAATGCCGATGGGGCGGAAGACTTCACCATCGTCCGGCGGCCGCTGGACAATCCCGCCGCGGTTGGCGACACGCTGGTGCCACACCGCCGCGGGTGCCTGATCCAGGACCTGATCGTGTTTCGGGATTACATGGTGCGCCTGGAACTGGAAGACGGTTTGCCGCGCATCGTGGTGCGGCGCTGGGCTGACGGTGAGGAACATGCCGTGGGCTTCAGCGAGGAAGGCTACAGCCTGGGCATGCAGTCGGGATACGAGTTCGACAGCTGCAGCCTGCGCTTCGGCTACAGCTCCTTTGCCACGCCGGGGCGGGTATACGACTACGACATGGAAAGCCGTGACCGGGTGCTGCGCAAGGAGCAGGAAGTGCCCAGCGGGCATGATCCGGCGGCGTATGTGAGCCACCGGCTGATGGCCACGGCGGCGGACGGCGAGCAGGTGCCGGTATCGCTGTTCCACCGCCGCGATCTGCAGCCCGGCCCGAACACGCCGCTGCTGCTCTACGGCTATGGCTCCTACGGCATGATTGACCTGCCGTCCTTCGCCCCCAATCGACTGAGCCTGGTGGACCGCGGCTTCGTCTTTGCCATTGCCCACGTGCGCGGCGGCAAAGAGAAGGGCGATCACTGGTACCGGCAGGGCAAGCTGGAGCACAAGCCCAATACCTTCAGTGATTTCATCGCCGCGGCGGAAGCGCTGATTGCCGAGGGCTACACCGGTCCCGGTCGAATTGCCGCCCACGGCGGCAGTGCCGGTGGCATGCTGGTGGGCGCGGTGGTTAATCAGCGTCCGGAATTGTTCCATGCCGCCGTGGCGGACGTGCCTTTCGTGGACGTGCTGAACACCATGCTCGATCCCAGCCTGCCGCTCACGCCGCCGGAGTGGCCGGAGTGGGGCAACCCCATCGAGAGCGAGTCCGCCTACCGCACCATCCTGTCGTATTCGCCCTATGACAATGTGCGGGCCCAGGCGTACCCCAACCTGCTGGTCACCGCCGGGGTTTCCGACCCAAGAGTGACGTACTGGGAACCAGCAAAATGGGTGGCCCGTCTGCGGGAGCTGAAAACCGACGACAATCTGCTGCTGCTCAAGACGAACATGAGTGCCGGCCACGGCGGCGCCAGCGGCCGCTTCGATTATCTGGAAGAAGTGGCCTACCGGTATGCGTTTCTGTTGCTGGTGTACGGCCTGGCGGAGTAGGCGGCGGGGGGTGGCCATGGCCGCCGCCGTCGTGGTGCGTTACGCGCTGCGCGCTAACACACCCTACAGCGGGCACGGCCAAATGTAGGGTGTGTTAGGCCGAAGGCCGTAACGCACCGAGCCGGCGGTGGTGTTGCCCCCAGGGATGGGTTTACGGCGTGTCCATGAGCGGCGTGCCGGACCGCGGTTCCCCGATCAATACCGTAGGGTGTGTTAGCGCGCAGCGCGTAACGCACCGCGCCAGCGGTTGTCATTCCCTGTCTAAGCCCCAGGCACAAACGTCGTACGGGTAAGCCGCTCCGGGACCGTCAGCGACAGGGATGTCGCTGTCGAGCTTACAGGGATGTATTCACGGCGAGTCCCGGAGTGGCGTGCCCGTACGACGTTCCCGCCTACGCTCCCCGACACCAGATCCAGCCCTCGCGTCGCGCCAGCGCCAGGTCCTCCGGCGCCACCGCCTCGCCGGCCAGCACATCCAGCCCCGCCCGCACGCACAGTACCGCATCCAGCACATGATCCGAGGCAACGCATTTGGCCTGCTGCGCCTCATCCATGGCTATGCCCTCGGCCAGCCAGCTCGCAAGGCGCCCACGCACCGTCTCACCGTCGGGGCGCTTGTAGCCGCGGGACTCCACCTGATGCGCCCGCAACGTGCCCGCCGGATAGGTCTCGATCACCTTGCCCACCGCCGGTTCATCCAGGCCCAGCAACAGGGGGAGCGGTTGGCCGAGTGCCTGCCGCAACGCCTCCAGCAGCGTCAGCGCCGCCACTGCTGTCCGGGCAATGCGGTCCGCCCCCACCTCCAGGGGCTTCTTCCGCAACCGCTGACGGATCTCCACATCCGTGTACCGGTTGAAAAGCGTCTGTGGCTCCCCCGGCAGGGGCTCGCCGGCCCGGTGATCCCGCAGACCATCTGCCAGAGCCGCTGGCCAGCCCAGCGGCGAATCAATGCAGATCAGGGGCCTGGGGTCATCCAGAATCGCGAGAATCTGCCCCAGCAACGGTTCACGACTGCCTCGAAACAGCCGCTGTAACCGCCATTCGTCGTCACCGTCGCGCTGGGCCAGGGCCACGCCGGAGTTCTCCGGTGCCACCGCCAGATCAAGACCCAAGATTGTGTGACAGGTGGATTGCCTGGAAGCGTCGTCCATAGGGGGAGATACTGTGCCCATTGAAGCAATCACCGCAACTCGTCTCGCCATCAGGGAGGTCCTGTCACGCACATGGATGCGTCGATTTCACGCCGGGTATTGTCGTTCACGCTGAGCGTCCTGCTGCTATGGATTCCCCTGCATGCTGTCGGGCAGTCCGCTGACGAACGCCCGACCATTGCCTTGGTACTCAGCGGCGGCGGCGCCAAGGGCCTTGCCCATCTCGGCGTGATCCGGGAGCTGGAGAATCTGCGGGTGCCGGTGGACATCATCGTTGGCACCAGCATGGGCGCCATCGTCGGTGGCCTCTATGCTGCCGGCTGGGATCCTGTCGAGCTCGAGGGCGAGGTCATCCGCATGGACTGGGGCCGAGCCTTCATCGATACGCCGGATCGGGAAGTGCGCGCCTTGCGACGCCGGCAGGAGGATCGGGACCTGCCCGACCAGATCACCATCGGCGTGCGCCGCGACGGCGTTGCCTTTCCTCGCGGGCTGGTGCAGGGACAGTACCTGATGGTGGGCTTGCGCCAGTTTGCGCGGCGGGCCGAGGGCATTGAGGATTTCGATGCGTTGCCGATCCGCTATCGCGCCATGGCGGTGGACTTGCACACCGGCGAGCCGGTGCTGCTGGCGGACGGCGATCTCAGCACCGCAATGCGGGCCAGCATGGCTATTCCGGGCCTGATCAACCCCGTGGAGCGCGACGGCCGTCTGCTGGTGGATGGCGGGCTGGTCAACAATATCCCCGTGGACGTGGCCCGGGAAATGGGTGCCGACATCATCATTGCGGTGGATGTTGGCGCGGATGCCCTCGGCGCCGATGGGCTGGACAACCCCCTGGCAGTCATGAACCAGGCGCTGGACATCATGATGCGCCGCCGCTCCGAGGAGCTGCTGGCAACCCTTGGGCCGAACGATATCCTGATCGAGCCGGACCTCACCGGCATTGCCATCTCCGCCGTGGACTTCCTGCGAGTGCGGGAGGCCTCTGTCGCCGGTACGCTGGCCGCCCGCGCCCATCTGGCTCAGCTGCTGGCACTGGCCATGGATGAAGAGGCTTATGCAGCCTGGCAGCTTGGCCAGCGCCGCCCACTCATCACCCCCGAAGTACCGGCCTTCGTGCGCATCGACAATCAATCCAGTCTCAGCGACCAGTTGCTGCTGGGGCGAATACGCCAGCAGCCCGGCACGCCGCTGGACAGGGACGCCCTGGAGGAGGATCTCAACATACTCTATGGCATGGGCTATTTCGAGCGGGTGGACTACCGGCTGGAGGAGAACGAGGCGGGGGAGCGGGGCGTGGTGGTGACGGCGGTGAGTCGTTCCTGGGGGCCCAATTACCTGCGCCTGGGGTTGACCCTGGAAGACGACTTCCGCGCCAACGCCAACTACCTGGCCACTGTCAGCTACCTGATGACGGAAGTGAACGCCATGGGTGCGGAGTGGCGTTCCGATGTCGCCATCGGAGATCGGCCGCGGCTGTTCAGCGAGTTCTGGCAGCCCTTCGGCCCACAAGGGCGATTTTTGGCCGCGCCCCGGGTCGATATACAGCGCGAACGGGTACCGGTGTTCGAGGACGGTGATCAGGTCGGTGAGACCCGCGTCAGTCGCCAGCGGGGCGGCCTCCATCTCGGATACGAGATCAGCCCCACCACGGAGGTGCGCACCGGCATCGAGATCGGCCGTGGCCAGTCACGGCCCCGTGTACTGGCACCGGAGCTGGAGCGATTCGATTTCACCAGTGGCGAAGTCTTTTTGCGCCTGACCCGCGATCGCCTCGACAATCCACGTTTCCCCACCCGGGGTTATACGGCGAGCCTGCTTTGGCTCGCCAGCGATGCCGCCTTGGGTGCCGACGAGCGTTATCAGCGAGTGGACGCCAACTGGCTCGGTGCCTGGACGCTGGGGGATAACACGCTGCTCACCGGGCTGCGCTTTGGCAGCTTTATCAGCGGTGACGCGCCGGTGTACGACCTCTACAGCCTGGGCGGCTTCCTCAATTTGTCCGGTTTCCAGCAGGGCGAGCTGACCGGCGCGCATCGGGGTCTGGGTCAGGCCATCTATTACCGGCGTATCGCCGGAGCCGGGGAGGACGGGCTATTCGGCCTGCCGACCTATGTGGGGCTATCCGCCGAAGCGGGCAACGTCTGGGAAGACCGCAGCGATGCGGCGTTCGATGATCTGGTGTATTCAGGCAGCCTGCTGTTCGCGGTGGACGCGCCCATCGGCGCCGTGTACCTGGCCTATGGGCGGGCTGAACGTCGGCGCGGGAATCTGTACCTGTTCCTGGGGCAGCGGTTCTGATGGGGCAGGTTGGTTTCGACAGTCGTGGGTTGCGGTGCGTTACGCGCTGCGCGCTAACACACCCTACGGCTTGGATCGGGGAACCGCGATCCGGTACGCCGCTCATGGACACGCCGTAAACCCATCCATGGGGGCTCGACAGCGACATCCCTGTCGCTGACGGCCCATGAGCGGCGCACCGGACCGCGGTTTGTGCCTGGGGCCTGGGGGGGCAACACCACCGCCGTTGTGGTGCGTTACGGCCTTCGGCCTAACACACCCTACGTTTGGCCGTGCCCGCTGTAGGGTGTGTTAGCGCGCAGCGCGTAACGCACCACAACCCACGCCCGATCACGGCCGCGTGACCTCAAGACTTCCGCGCCGCCGCGGCGTCGTCCGGCCACCGCCGGTCTGCGAGGAACTCCCGCAATATGACCGCCGTGTGGGAATCGCTGGTCTCCACCACCGTCTCGGGCACGCCCCTGGCCACCACCCGGCCGCCAGCCTCACCACCTTCCGGCCCCATGTCGATCATCCAGTCCGCCTCGGCCAGAATGTCCAGATTGTGTTCGATCACCACCACCGTATGTCCCGCATCCACCAGCCGGTGCAGCACGTGGATGAGCTTTTCCACGTCCGCCATGTGCAGTCCTACCGTGGGTTCGTCCAGCACGTAGACCGTGTGTGGCGGCTTGCGGCGGCCGGTGTCGGGGCGAGCCTTGGCCAGCTCCGTCACCAGCTTGATGCGCTGGGCCTCGCCACCTGAGAGGGTGGGGCTCTGCTGACCCAGGGTGAGATAGCCCAGGCCCACGTCCTGCAGCAGCGACAGGGCGTGATGGATCTTGCTATGGGCGGTGAAAAACTCTACCGCCTCGTCGATGGGCATGTTCAGCACCTCGCCCACCGACTTGCCCTTGTATTCAACGGCCAGGGTTTCCGGCGTGAAACGCTGACCGTGACAGACCTCGCAGGGGGTGGTTACGTCCGGCAGAAAGCTCATCTCGATGCGCTTCACGCCCTGACCCTCGCACCCCGGGCAACGCCCCTCCCTGGTGTTGAAGGAAAACCGCCCCGGGCCATATCCGCGAATGCGCGCTTCTTCCGTCTGGGCGTAGAGCTTGCGGATGTCATCCCAGAAGCCCACATAGGTGGCCGGGCAGGAGCGGGGCGTCTTGCCGATGGGGGTCTGGTCCACTTCCAGTACGCGCTCCACAGCCTCCCAGCCTTCCATGGCCACACAGCCTTGCAGGCCGGCAGTGTCGGGCTTGCGTCGATTGGCCACCAGCCGGTGCAGGTTGGTTTCCAGCACATCCCGGATCAGCGTCGATTTGCCCGAGCCGGACACCCCGGAGACCACCACCAGGCGGCCCAGTGGCAGGTCCACATCCACCTGCTTCAGGTTGTTGGCGTGGGCGCGGCGCAGGCGCACCACATGCTCGGCGGGTTCCAGGCGGCGGCTCTGGCGCAGTGGATGGCGCAGCGGATTCTTGAGGCTGCGCCCGGTCACCGAGTCGGCGTTGGCCAGCAGATCCTCCACCGTGCCCTCGGCGATGATGCGCCCGCCCATCACACCAGCCCCCGGCCCGAGATCCACCACGTGCTCGGCGCGGCGGATGGTGTCCTCGTCGTGCTCCACCACCACGATGGTGTTGCCCTTGCCCTCAAGGCGGGTGAGGGTGTCCAGCAGCATGCGGTTGTCCCGCGGGTGCAGGCCGATGGTGGGTTCGTCCATCACGTAGCAGACACCCTGCAGATTGGAGCCAAGCTGCGCCGCCAGGCGAATGCGCTGGGCCTCGCCGCCGGAGAGGGTGGGTGCGGCCCGGTCCAGGGCGAGATAGCCCAGCCCGACCTCCTTGAGAAAGGCCAGGCGGTTATCGATCTCCGGTTTGATATCCCGGGCGATGGCCCGCTCGCGGCCCTTTAGGGCGAGGGCGCCGAACCACTCTGCGGCCTCGTCCACGGACAAGGCCGTCAGGTCGGCGATGGACTGGTCGCGGAACTGGACCGCCAGCGCCACCGGGTTCAGCCGGTGGCCGCTGCAGTCGGGGCAGCTCACCGGTTCCGCCTCGCCATCCTCGGTCCAACTGCTCTCCTCACCGGTTTGCTCCGCGTCGAAGCCGGGGATGACCATCCCGGTGCCATAGCAGCCGGGGCACCAGCCATGCTTAGAGTTATAGGAGAACAGCCGCGGGTCCAGTGACTCGAAACTCCGCTGGCAGGACGGGCAGGCCCGGCTTGCGGAGAAGATGGCGTCTTCCCGGTCCGCCGCCACCTTCAGGGTCTGCTTGCCGTAGTCCAGCGCCTCGCGGATGAGCTGCCGTAACCGTTCGGCGTTGCCCGGTTTCGCCGCGACCCGGCCCACGGGCAGTTCGATGTCGTGCTCCTTGTAGCGGTCCAGTCGCGGCCAGTTGTCGGTGGGCTGGGCCTCGCCGTCCACCCGCAGGTGGGCGAAGCCCTTGCCCGCCGCCCATTTGGCCAGATCCGTGTAGTAGCCCTTGCGCGCCACGATCAGTGGCGCCAGCAGTTCCACCTCGCGGCCGCGGTAGTCCTTCATGATCTGGGCATGAATGGCTTCCGGGGTCTGTTCGCGGATGGGCACGTGGCAGTCCGGGCAATGCTGCGTGCCCAGCTTCACATAGAGCAAGCGCAGAAAATGCTGCACCTCGGTCATGGTGCCGACGGTGCTCTTGCGGCCACCGCGGCTGGTGCGCTGCTCGATGGCCACCGTCGGCGGAATGCCCAGAATGGCGTCCACGTCTGGCCGCGCCGCCGGCTGCACGAACTGACGGGCGTAGGCGTTGAGGGATTCCAGGTAGCGCCGCTGGCCCTCGTTGAACAGGATATCGAAGGCAACGGTGGATTTCCCCGAGCCGGACAGCCCGGTGATAACCGTGAGCTTGTCCCGGGGGATGCGCAGGTCGATGCCCTTGAGGTTGTGCTCCCGGGCATTGCGGATGGCGATGGCATGGTCGGTGTAGAGCGCCGGCGCCTCGGCGACGGCGACGGCGTCGGGAGCCGGAGCCGTGCCGTGATCCGTGCCCGTACTGTAGGGTGCGTTAGCGAAGCGTAACGCACCGTTGTCAGCCTCCGATCGCGCCATTGCCGCCGCATATGCCTCCAAGGCCCGGCCGGTGTGGCTCTCGCGCACCGCCATCACCTGCTCCGGCGTCCCCTCGCAGACCAGGCTCCCACCCTGGTCACCGCCTTCCGGGCCCATGTCGATCAGCCAGTCTGCCGCCGCCATCACATCGATATTGTGTTCGATGACCAGCAGCGAGTGGCCTTCATCCAGCAGCCGCCGGAAGGCCTGCAGCAGCACCGCCACATCGGCGAAATGCAGCCCCGTGGTGGGTTCATCGAACAGGAACAGCAGCCGTTCGGCCCGGCGTCGGCGGCCCGCAGCCTTGGCCAGATGCCCGGCCAGCTTGAGCCGCTGGGCTTCACCGCCGGACAGGGTTGGCACTGGCTGACCAAGCTTCATGTAGCCAAGCCCTACGGCCTGCAATGGCTCCAGGCGCTGCAGGACCTCGTTGTTGTCGGCGAAAAAGGCCACCGCCTCGGTCACCGTCAGGTCCAGCACCCCGGCGATGGACCGGGGGCCGAGTTCGCAGCCCGGCGCCGGCGCCAGCCGGATCTCCAGGACCTCATCGCGATAGCGCTTGCCATCGCAATCGGCGCAACGCAGATACACATCCGAGAGGAACTGCATCTCCACGTGTTCGAAGCCGTTGCCGCCGCAGGTGGGGCAGCGGCCATTGCCGGAGTTGAAGCTGAAGGTGCCGGGGGTGTACTTGCGCTCCGCGGCATCAGGCTGGCGGGCGAAAGCCTTGCGAATGGGGTCGAAGGCGCCCACGTAGCTGGCCGGGTTGGAGCGGGTGGTCTTGCCGATGGCGCTCTGGTCCACCAGCACCACGTCGTCGATGGCCTCGTGCCCCTCGATGGCATCATGGGCGCCAGGCGGCTCGGCGGGGTGGCCCTTGAGCTTGCACAGGGCGTTGTAGAGCACATCCTGCATCAGGGTGGACTTGCCCGAGCCCGACACGCCGGTGAGCACCACGAAGCGTTCCAGTGGCAGGGTGACGTCGATGCCTCGGAGATTATGTTCCCGGGCGTTGTGGACGGTGAGGACTTTGGCCGTGGGATCGGGCTTCGGTGCGTTACGCCTGCGGTTAACGCACCCTACATCCGTGCCCGTGCCCGTGCCCGCTTCGGCTTCAGCGTCTGGAACCGCGCTGTGACCCGGGTCTGTGTTGTAGGGTGCGTTAGCGAAGCGTAACGCACCGTCTTCCCCTTCAAGCCCGTCCAAGCCATCAAGAACCCGCCGCCGCCCTGACAGATACGCCCCTGTCAACGACTGCTCCGCCTGCAGGATTTCCTGCGGCGAGCCGTTGAACACGATTTCACCACCGTGCTCCCCCGGCCCGGGGCCGATGTCGATGATGCGGTCTGCCGCCCGCATCACGTCGGGGTCATGTTCCACCACCAGCAGGGTGTTGCCCGCGTCCCGCAGACGCTGCATCACGCCGACGATGCGCTGCATGTCCCGGGGGTGCAGGCCGATGGAGGGCTCGTCCAGCACGAAAAGGGTGTTGACCAGCGACGTGCCCAGCGCCGTGGTGAGGTTGATACGCTGCACTTCGCCGCCGGACAGCGTTCGGGACTGCCGGTCCAGGGTGAGATAGCCCAACCCCACCTCGCAGAGGTAACGCAGCCGGGTGCGGATGCCATCCAGCACCTGCTCGGCGGCTTCGTCCAGGCCGTGAGGCAGGTGCAGTGCATCGAAAAACCGTCGGCCGCGTGACAGCGGCAGTTGCAGCACGTCGTGAATGCACAGCCCCGGTAGGCCGTGAAAGGCTTCGGTCGGCATGGATGCACCATGTGGCCGGAAGCGCGCCGCCCGATCCAGTACCGCATCACTGTCCTCGTGGCTGCCCACGCGCCAGGCAAGTGCCTCCGGCTTGAGCCGGGCACCGTGGCAGGTGCCGCAGAGGTCATAGGAGCGGTACTTGGAAAGCAGCACCCGCACATGCATCTTGTAGCTCTTCGACTCCAGCCAGTTGAAGTAGTCCTTCACGCCATACCAGCGCCCGCTGCCCCGGCCCGGCTCGCCCTGCATCACCCAGTCCCGGTCTGTCTGGGGCAAATCCCTCCAGGGGATGTCCGTGGCCACGCCCTGGCGCCGGGCATGTTGCATCAGGTCGCTCTGGCACTCGGCGGATTTCCCCGACTGCCACGGCCGGATGGCGCCCTCCGCCAGGGTCTTGCTGTCGTCTGGGATCACCAGGTTATAGTCGATGCCCATGGTGCGACCAAAGCCGCGGCAGTCGGTGCAGGCGCCCATGGGGGAGTTGAAAGAGAACAGGCTGGAGAAGGGTTCCTGGTAGTGGATGTCGCACTCGGCGCAGTGCAGATCGGCGGAAAAACGCCAGGGGTCGCCGGGCTTGCGGTCGTCATCCAGGGGATGGACGGCGATCTTGCCGCGACCGAGTTTCAGCCCGTTTTCCATGGCTTCCACCAGGCGGTCGCGGCGATCCTCGGCGACGCGAACCCGGTCCACCACCACCTCGACGAACTTCTTTGTCAGCCGGTGAAAGCGGTTATAGCCCTGGCGCTCCAGCAGGCTCTGCATTTCGTGCTTGTCCAGTCCCTTGGGCACGTCGACCCGGGCCACCACCATGCAGCGCTGATCCGGTGCCCGGGCAAGCAGGCGGGCCGCGATGCTTTCCGGGTCGTCGCGTTGCACGCGATGGCCGCAGCCGGAGCAGTACAGCGTGGCGAGCCGCGAGAACAGCAGTTTCAGGTGGTCGTTCAGTTCGGTCATGGTGCCCACGGTGGATCGGGACGTGCGCACCGGGTTGGTCTGATCAATGGCGATGGCCGGCGGAATGCCCTCGATACGGTCCGTCGCCGGCTTGTCCATGCGGTCGAGGAACTGCCGCGCGTACGGGGAGAAGGTCTCCACGTAGCGGCGCTGTCCCTCGGAGTAGATGGTGTCGAAGGCCAGCGACGATTTTCCGGAACCGGAGACCCCCGTGACCACGATGAACTCGCCCAGAGGCAGGTCCAGTGTGAGGTTCTTCAGGTTGTTCTGGCGAGCGCCGGAGATGCGGATCACGTCGCGGGTCATGGGTTCCTGCCGCAGTCGGAATCGAGGGGGTGAGCAGTATAACGAATCAACGACGGTGAGACCGGATAGCAGGGGGATGGCTCGTCGGTCAGGGGCCCTTGTCCGGGAACGCCGGTCGGGTGCGCCGATCAGGGACTCGCCGTTAATACGTCCTTGTAGGCTCGACAGCGACATCCCTGTCGCTGACGGTCCCTGATCGGCGCACCCGACCGGCGTTTTTGGCTTTGCCATTGCCGAATCGGTGCGTTACGCGCAAGCGCTAACGCACCCTACAGCGAGCACGGCCAAACATCGGGCACGGCCAAACGTCGGGCACGGCCAAACATCGGGCACGGTCAAACATCGGGCACGGTCAAACATCGGCATCGCCTCACGTTGGGCATGGCCTCACGTAGGGTGTGTTAGGCCGAAGGCCGTAACGCACCGATTCGGCGTTCGGTCTGCCGCCGCCGGTTCGCCGATGATCAACCCGGCGACTCCGCCTCACTCCGTATCCAACCGCCCGGGCGTCGCCTCCGTGCTGATCTCCCGGGTGGTGTCCTTGAGCTTGACGCCGGTGAGTTGCCGTTGCCGCGCGGCCTTCATCAATGCCGCGATCCGGTGCGCCGCAGCCTCCGGCGGCAGTCCGTCGGGACGAATGTTGGAGATGCAGTTACGCTGATGATTCTGCCGGCCCGGGCGTGGGTTCCAGGTGAGATAGGCACCCAGGCTGGCAGGGCTGGAGAGGCCCGGCCGCTCGCCGATCAGCATCACCGCCAATCGCGCGCCCAGAGCCTCCCCAATGGGGTCGCCCAGGGCGACGCGAGCCTGTTGCGCCACCACCAGCGGTGCGATCCGCCAGCCCTCGAGCAGCGGAACCAATGCCGCCAGCAGCGGCGGCGCCACCGCCATGGCCGCCGCCGCCGACAGGCCATCCGCCACCACGATCACCACTTCGTGGTTGCCTTGCACCAGATCCTTGGCATCCTGTGGGTCCAGCAAGCGTCCCAGATCCGGCCTTTGCAGGTAGGTGGGTCGATCCACTGCCTGGCTGCGGACGCGAATCACCGTCTCACACGCAGGCACCGCCTCCTGCAACGCATGCTCCAGCGCGGCCACGTCGAGAGCACCATGCACCGAGTCCCGGGCCATGGCGTGTGCCAGGCGGAAGTCCAACCAGTGCCGGGTGGGCAGGCCGTTGCCGCTGCGGCCCATGCCGATTCGTGCATCGGTGAAGCGGCGCAACTCGCGCCAGGGCTCGTCACCGTTCTCGCTCATGCGCGCCCCCGGGGCTGATCGACAGTCAGCAGGCGCCCAGCAGGGCCCTCTAGCGCCGGGCGCATCCGGCCGGCCTCGGTCATGATTTCCATGCGCCGCAGCCAGGCGGCAAACTCCGGTGCCGGCTGACGGCCCAGCACCTCACGCACGTAAAGTGCGTCATGAAAGCTGGTGCTCTGGTAATTGAGCATGATGTCGTCCGCCCCCGGCACGCCCATGACGAAGTTGACGCCGGCCACGCCCATCAGCGTGAGCAGGTTGTCCATGTCGTCCTGATCCGCCTCGGCGTGGTTGGTGTAGCAAACGTCCACCCCCATGGGCAGGCCCAGCAGCTTGCCGCAGCAGTGATCCTCAAGTCCGGCGCGGATTATCTCGCGACCGTCAAACAGGTATTCCGGGCCGATGAAGCCCACCACCGTATTCACCAGCAGTGGCCGGTAGGCCCGGGCCACGGCATAGGCCCGTGTTTCCAAGGTCTGCTGATCGACGCCGTGATGGGCGTCGGCGGACAGGGCGCTGCCCTGACCGGTTTCGAAGTACATCACGTTGTCGCCCACGGTGTAGCGCTTGAGGGAGAGCGCGGCCTCCCGAGCCTCCGCCAGCAGCGCCAGGTTGATCCCGAAGCTGTCGTTGGCCGCCTCGGTTCCGGCGATGGACTGGAACACCAGATCCACCGGCGCACCCCGTTCCATGGCCTCCATGGCGGTGGTCACATGGGCCAGGACGCAGCTCTGGGTGGGAATGGCATGACGCTCCCGCAGCGTGTCCACCAGCTGCAGCAGCCGGACCATGGTGTCGGTGTTGTCGGTGACGGGGTTGATGCCGATCACCGCATCGCCGATGCCGTACAGCAGGCCATCCAGAATGGATGCGGCAATGCCGGCCTCGTCGTCGGTGGGGTGGTTGGGCTGCAGGCGCACCGCCAGGGTGCCCGGGCCGCCGATGGTGTTGCGAAAGCCAGTCTCTACCCGGCACTTGGCGGCCACGGCGATCAGGTCCTGGTTGCGCATGAGCTTGCTCACCGCCGCCACCATTTCCGGCGTGAGGCCCGATGCCAGCGCCTGCAGCGCCTCGGTGGTGGCGGTATCGGAGAGCAGCCAGTCGCGGAAGCCGCCCACCGTCAGGCTGGATACCGGCTGGAACGCAGCGGGGTCGTGGCTGTCGATAATCAGGCGGGTCACCGCGTCCTCTTCGTAGGGCACCACCGCCTCGTTGAGAAACTGCCCGAGCGGCACATCCGCGAGCGCCAGTTGTGCCGCGACCCGCTCGGTCGCCGACGATGCTGCAACGCCGGCCAGCCGGTCACCGGCGCGGTCGGGCGTCGCCCGGGCCAGCAGGGTGGTGAGATCGGCGAAGTGGTAGCGCTGGTTTCGCAGATTGACGGAATAGGCCATGGTTCGTCCCTGGTCGCGATCACATGAGTATAAGTTAGGCCCCGCGGCCTCTGATACGCTCATTGCCATGACGCCACTGCTTCGATACAGCCTGCTGCAGGTGCCGGGAATTGTGTTCCTGGGGGCCCTGTTGTGGTGGGTAATCGGGCACGGCTGGATGCGCCTCGACACCGCCGCCTGGATCATGGGTCTCTGGCTCATCAAGGACGCGGTGCTGTATCCGCTCTACAAGCCAGCCCTGGAGAACAGCCCCGGCCATGGCACCAAGGCCATGGAGGGGCGCTATGGAAGGGTAGTCATGCCGCTGGAGCCGCGGGGGCAGATTCGCGTCTCCGGGGAGCTGTGGGCGGCGGTGGAGCGACGCCGTCAGCCCATACCGGGCGGCAGCAAGGTCCTGGTGGTGGGCGCGGACGGTCTGACCCTGCTGGTGGAAGCCGTCAAACCGAAGCAAGCCACCAGCGCAGAGGCAGGTACAGCAGGGCCATCGCAAGACTGATCAGGCCCGTGCTCACCAGTAGCACCCGGCGGCCTTCAGCACCCCGGGCGGCGGCCCCGGTGAGGCGTGCTATGCCCCACGCGGCCACCGCCCAGAAGCCGAGCCAGACAACCAGCGTCTCCACCAGCAGCCCGGCCATGGCGTCACCAATCGCTGCCGATCAGCTCGTCCTGCAGCAGTTGTGCCTGATTCAGGAATCCGGCGTAGAACGCCGCGGTGGCCTGGGCGACGTCGTCGTCCTCCTCCCAGGCGTCCGGCGGTGCCAGCTGCTTGCCGCTGCTGTAAGCGTTTCCGCTGCCGACAAGAAATGCGGTCACGGTGCGGGTGCGCAGGGTGTCATCAATGATGGCGCCATCGCCGTGATCCACGGTGCGAGCCAACTCGCCCATGGGCATCTGGTAGTGCAGGGCACCAAGTACCATGCGATCCACTGCTTCACCGATAGAGTCCGTTAGCCCTTCCCGGTCGTCGCTGAGGAAACTGCTCAGATCGCTGCTCTCCCGGGTGAAGGCAAAGCCGCCGGTAAGGTGGTGGATGAAGCGCCATTGCGCCGCAACGTCCACGTCGCCATCGGCGCTGGCGCTGCCATCCTCGAAGCTCACAGCCTCCGGCAGCCCCCAGTCCTGGACCAAACCGCCATCACCGACGATGGCTTCCACCATGTCGGCAGTGCGGTGGAACAGCTCCTCGGCCCGGTCCGCATCCCCATCGAAGAAATACAGCACTTCATAGAGAGCCTTGTGGCCGCGGATCAGCGAGCCCAGTTCATCCAGCTGCCAGGTGGTACCGCTACCGAAATCGTAAACGCCGGCGTCATCGTCCCAGGCGGCGTCCAGGGTGTCGGCAAAGGCGTGGGCCATGTCCACCAGATCGTCCGGCGTATGGTGCATCCAGGCTTCGAGCTGGTCTTCGTCCACGAGGCCCATATCGCCTTCGCCATCGGATTTGCCATGGCGGATCCAGGCATACGCGGCGCCATGCCAGGCATCCAGGCCATAGGCGAGTTCGGTGCCGTCGACGTCGTCATCGTCGTTGAGCCCGAAGTGGCCGTCCTCGTGGTAGGCGTCAAGCATTTGCGCGGTGAGCATGGACAGCATTGCCGCCGGCTGGAAGACAAGATCGTCCTCCAGATCGTGGGCGGCAAAGCGCCCGCCGCTGTGGTGCATGTGGTAGATGTACATGCCGTCGGCGAGGGTCGCCATCGACGCGTCAGAATCCGTGGCGGCGCCATCCGCATGACCGCTCATGAGCCGGTCCTCGTCCATGTAGCCGGCCTGCACCGAATCCAGCAGCGCCAGCCAGCGCTTGCCTACCGATTCCATGGGGGCCTCGTCCAGCCCCGGTTCGTGGCGCTCGTGGCCCATTTCCGCGGCCCGCATGTTGCGGCCCACCACGGTGAGCGCCGCCATGGCGGCAACGGCGTCGCTGGTCTGGGCCTGGTCATCGTCCCGGACGGCTTCGCCATCTTCGTCCAGCCCGGCGGGCACGGTGATCATGTCGGCGTGGGCGACGGTACCAAGACCCAGCGCCATCCCCCCGATGAGCAGTGACGTGCGTTCGAGTGTTCGCATGTGTTCGCTCCCGGTTGCAAAAATGACGGCCGCAGGGGCTCGACCGCCCCCGCGGCCGGTACAGTCATGGGGACAGGAATACGCAATAAGGGTTCACTCAATCTGGAAAATCGGGTTTGCGAAACAAGTAGATACCCCAGTGCAGAAGGCCCTGCTGACCGCCGGCGATCCAGTGCCGAAGCCCTTCCGCCATGCGTTCAAGGTACTCGCTGCTGATGTCCTGCTGCAGGCTTTCGCGCTGGGTAATCAGGGCCTCGAGCACTGCGCCGTAATGCCGCGCGACCATGTCGGAGTGATCGTCGTAGCGCAGCAGCCGCATGCCGAGGCCGGCCAGGGTCTGTTCGTAGAATTCCCGGGAGCCCATGGATTGCAGCTGCAGACGGGCCAGTATGGGCTCCAGCCCGCCTCTGGCGTCGTCTGCCTGCATGGGGTCGGTAAAGATCAGGTGGCCGCCGGGTTCCAGGACCCGAACCGCCTCGGAGAGCACCCGTGGCCGATCTCCGCTGTGGAGCAGCGCGTCCTGGGACCACACCACGTCGATGCTGCCGTCGGCGATGGGCACATCCTCGAAGCTGCCCTCCAGCACCTGGATGCGATCCTCCAGATTCTGCTGGTCCGTCAGCCGCAGGTTACGGGTATTCTCCCGGTGGCTGATGTTCAGCGCGGTGACCCGGCAGGCGTATTCCCGGGCCAGCCAGCGGGCGCTGCCGCCGTAGCCCGCGCCCAGGTCGAGAATGTGCTTGTCGGCGTCCAGAGCCGGCAGCATTGCTGCCATGGCGGCAATGGTCCGTCGGCTGGCGCTGTAGATGTCGACATCGTCGCGGCCGTACAGCCCCAGGTGAATGTCTTCCCCGCCCCATAGGCGGCGGTAGAAGTTGTCCGCATCAGCGGTGTCGTAGTAGTTGCGTGCGGTTCTTGCGGCGCGCCGTCTTTGCTCAGTCATCGTTTCACTATTCATTCTTGACGCAGGGCGTGCAAGTGCCCGCGTTGCCGTGCTTGACCCATCACCTGTATACATTGAGTCATGGATAATCACCGGGCGGAGGTCCCGCGCATGCAGTCAGACTATCCCCGCGACCTTGTTGGCTACGGCGCTTCGCCGCCTGATCCCCGCTGGCCTGGTAGTGCGCGAGTGGCGGTGCAGTTCGTGCTGAACTACGAGGAGGGCGGCGAGAGCTGCGTGCTCCATGGCGATAGCCATTCGGAACAGTTTCTCTCCGAGATCATCGGTGCCCAGGCCTATCCGGACCGGCACATGAGCATGGAGTCCATCTACGAGTACGGCTCCCGGGCGGGCGTCTGGCGGATCCTGCGGGAGTTCCAGCGGCGGCAATTGCCGCTGACAGTCTTCGGCGTGGGTATGGCGCTGGAACGCCATCCCGAACTGACCCGTGCCTTCCATGAGGCCGGCCACGAGATCGCCTGTCACGGTTGGCGCTGGATTCACTACCAGGATGTGGACGAAGCCACCGAGCGCGAACACATGGCCCGTGCGGTGGAGGCCATCACCCGTCTCACCGGAGCGCCACCGCTGGGTTGGTACACCGGGCGCGACAGCCCGAACACTCGCCGTTTGGTGGTGGAGCATGGCGGCTTTCTCTACGACGCAGACAATTATGGTGACGACCTGCCGTTCTGGACCACGGTGACCACCCATGCCGGCGAGCGGCGCGGGCATCTGGTGGTGCCCTATACCCTGGACAGCAACGACATGCGTTTCGCCACCCCCCAGGGCTTTAACACCGGCGAGCAGTTCTTCACTTATCTCAGGGACGCCTTCGATGTGCTCTACGCCGAGGGCGCGGAGCAGCCGAAGATGCTCTCCGTGGGCCTGCATTGCCGCCTGATCGGCCGCCCCGGGCGCTTCCGCGGGCTGCAACGCTTCCTCGACCACCTGGAAGCCCATGATCGGGTCTGGATCGCACGCCGTGTGGACATCGCCCGCCACTGGGTCGAACATCACCCCTTTGATGCCCAACAGGGAGCAACGCATGTCTGAACAGGCCATCCAGGCGCCAGCGGTGGAACTGCCGGAGTTCGCCCGGGCGCGGGTCAATCTGGCGGATGCGAGCCTTGGCGCCGAGGCGCTGGCTTGCAGTGACGAGTTCTTCGCTGATCGGCAACGCATGTTGAATCCCGATCCGGCCGTCTTCTATCCCGACCGTTACGACGAGCATGGCAAGTGGATGGATGGCTGGGAGACCCGCCGCCGGCGCAATGGCGGGCACGACTGGTGTGTGGTGCGCCTGGCCCTGCCGGGGGTGATTCTCGGAGTGGACCTGGACACCAGCTTTTTCACGGGCAACTACCCGCCGGCCGCGTCCATCGAAGCCTGCTGCAAGCCCGATGGTGAACCTGCGGAGAGCGACTGGCAGTTGCTGGTGGCATCCACCAGCCTGCAGGGCGACAGCCACCGCTTCATCGCCGTGGATCACGACAATCCCGTGACCCACCTGCGCTTGCACATCTATCCCGATGGCGGCATCGCAAGATTGCGGGTCTATGGCGACCCCTGGTGTGACTGGTCGCGCAAGCCGGCGGATCAGCTCTACGACCTGCTGGCCCTGGAGCACGGCGCGCGGGCCATCGCCTACAGCGATTCCCATTATGGCCATCCCATGCGCCTGTTCCGCCCCGGGCGCGGGCTGAACATGGGCGATGGCTGGGAGACCCGGCGCCGGCGCGAGCCGGGCAACGACTGGTGCATTCTGCAACTCGGCCATCCGGCGGTTATCGAACGGGTCGAACTGGACACCGCCCATTTCAAGGGCAACTACCCGGACTGCTGCTCCATACAGGCGGCCCTGGTGACCTGGGGCACCGATGAATCCCTGATCACCCAGAGCATGTTCTGGGATACCCTGCTGCCCGAGCAGCCTCTGCAGGCGGACAGCATCCACAGCTTCACGGAGTTGGCATCCGGCATCGGTCCAGTGAGCCATGTGCGGCTGAACGTTATTCCGGATGGCGGCGTCAGCCGCCTGCGGCTATGGGGTCGTCTGCATCGTGGGGAGGAGGGCGCATGAGAACACTGACAGCGAAGCCGCTCACCCGTGATGCCTTCGAGCCTTTTGGTGACGTTATCGAGACCACCAGCGCGCCGGAGCGCTTCCCCATCAACAACGGCTCCACCATGCGCTACCACGCGCTGGCCGGCGTGGAACTGAAGGGTGACGACGCCCGGGGCATCGTCAGCATCTTCCGCGGCCAGCCGTTCGCCTTTCCCGTGACCCTGCAGCTCATGGAACGCCATCCCCTGGGCAGCCAGTGTTTCGTACCCATGCGCGGAGAGCGGTTTCTGCTCGTGGTGGCGCCACCGGTGGATGTATTCGGCGTCGATGACCTGCGGGCCTTCATCACCAACGGCAGCCAGGGCGTGAATTACCGCGCCGGGGTGTGGCATCACCCCTTGTTGTCGCTGGACCGGGTGTCGGATTTCCTGGTCGTGGACCGTGCCGGCAGCGGCAACAATTGCGACGAGCGCGAGCTGCCGGAGAAGGTGCGGGTGGTGATGTAGCGCCGGATCGGTGCGTTACGCGCTGCGCGCTAACACACCCTACGGGTTGGATCGGGGAACCGCGGCCGGCGCACCGGACCGCGGTTTGCGCCTGTGGCCTTGGGGGCAACACCACCGCCGTTGTGGTGCGTTACGGCCTTCGGCCTTACACTCCCTACGTGTGGCTGTGCCCGCTGTAGGGTGTGTTAGCGCGCAGCGCGTAACGCACCGATCCGGCGGCGGTTCAGGCTCCTGCCGTTCCCCGACCCGACCATCATTGACCTGCATCAAGCTGTCGCGGACCCTCGCCTGTCCTAATGTGCACATCCCCCTCCAGGAGGCTGCACCATGTCCACCATCAAGAATATCGTCGTGCCCTGTGATGGCTCCGAACACGCAGCCCAGGCTGCCGTCCACGCCGCCATGCTGGCCAAGGCCTTCGGTGCCAAGTTGCACCTCGTGCATGTATTTCCCGGTTCACCGGCGGAGCTGATCGGCATGCCCGGGGCTTCCGCCCAGATGGTGGGCGTGGGTCGTTTCGACGAAAAAACCTTCCGCCGCATGTGGGATGACGCCGCAAAAGCCAGCCTGGAGGCCGCTCACAAGGCGCTGGGTGAGGCAGGGGCAGATGCCAAGGCGGTGAAGCTGTCCGGCGACCCGGCGGACGAAATCATCAAATTCGCCCACGGGCTGGATGCCCCCGCCATCGTCATCGGGCCACGGGGCCTTGGCACCGTGCGCGGCATGCTGCTGGGCAGCGTATCCAACCGCGTGGTGCACAAGGCCAAGTGCCCGGTGACCGTCGTCCACTGACTCAGGCCGGGGCGGTAATCCGGAAGGACGGGCGCATGTTCAGATCGGCCAGCCAGCCCGCGAGACCGGGGTGGGCCGTCGTCCAATCCAGTTCGGGTATTCTGAAAGACAGATACGCCAGCGCCGTACCAACTGTGATGCAGGCCAGATCTGCCACCTCGCCGGCTGCCTGGGGGCGCTGCTTCTCCAGTGTTTCGATGCCGCGCTGGATGCCGTTCATGCGGCGCTTCTCGAAGTCTTTCGGTATGTTCGCCGCCATGCAGAATTTGCGGGCAATCACGAGCTGCACGGTGGAGTCGATCAGACCGATGCCCAGGCCAGCCTGCGCCAGGGTTTCCGCATAACGGTCTTCCGGAATCAGTGCCGGTTGCGGAAACCGGTGCTCCAGGTAGTTCGCGATCAACAGGGTCTCTGTCAGCTGCGCCCCCTCGTCCGTGACCAATGTGGGCACTCGCATGATCGGGTTGTGGGCACCAAGTTCCGGGTCATCGTCCCAGGGGCTGACCTGCTTCTCGGTGATCTGGGCGGTCAGGTGCTTTTCCATCAGTGTCAGGCGAACGACCCGCGCATAGGGCGAGGTGGGGCTGAAGTAGAGGTTCATCGCTGTCTGGAGCCTCGGTCCGTGGTATCAGTGAAAGGCATGATGTGACAGTGTAGCAGGGAGGTTTGCCATGCCCGCTGCCCGGCGGTGGGATCTTACCGGCCTCCTGTGTTTCCTACTCGAGATGAGCAGCAGAATGCGCCAACGTCCAATGCTGGGTGCCTTGATCCTGGTCGCTGCCACGTGGCTGCTCAGTGGTTGCGGGAATGATGCCGAGGCAGAAGCCTCTGCGAACGCTGAAGGGCCCCGAGGCACGCCGGTGGCCGCCATCGAGATCACCCCGCGGGATCTCTCCCGCACCCTGTCCGCCTCCGGCACGGTGGAGCCGCGGGTGCGTATTCGTCTGGCCAGCCGTACCGCCGGCACCATCGACGATGTGCTGGTGGAAGTCGGCGATGCCGTGGAGCAGGGGCAGGTGCTGGCGCGGATGGATGTGTCCGAGGAGCGGGCGGAACTGGAGCGCGCCCGTGCCCAGGCCGATGAGGCGCGAGTCAACTACCAGCGCACCGCCGAGTTGCGCGAACGCGGCGTGGCAAGCCCGGCAGAGTACCAGCGGGCGCTGTCCGAAGTGCGGGTGGCGGACAGCGAGCAGTCCCTGTGGGAGACGCGGGTCGCCTTCGGCCGCGTCACGGCACCCCGCGACACCGTGGTCACCGCGCGCTACGTTGAGCCGGGCGAGGCCGTGCAGGCGCAGGAGACCCTGTTCGAGCTGTCGGCCATGGATGCACTGGTGATCCGGCTTGGCGTATCGGAGCTGGATATCGCCCATCTCGAGCCGGGGCAGACGGTTCCTGTGCAACTCGACGCCATGCCTGACAACCCGCTGGAAGCCAGTATCCGCCGTATCGATCCGGCGGCGGAGCCCGGCAGCCGCCTGGTCATGGTGGAAATTGCATTGCCCGCCGACGCGGCGGAGCAGGGTGTTCGGCCGGGCTACCTGGGCCGGATTCGCATGGCCATCGACCGCCGCGCCGACGTGCTTGCCGTGCCTGCTGCCGCTATCGGCGAGGACGGCGACAAGCGCTATGTTTACGTGATCGAGGACGAACAGCTCCACTACCGCGAGATCGAGCCCGGTGTCACCCGCGGCCCCTGGCGGGAAGTGGTCTCCGGGCTGGAGCCGGGGGAAGTGGTGCTCGCCACCAACCCCATCGACATGCAGGACGGCCAGGCGGTGCGCATCGTCGGCTGGCGGGGGTAGGCCATGAGCAGCAGGGACGGCGGCGTCAGCCCGCGTGGCATCACCAGTACCGCCATCCGCCGCCCCATCGGCACCCTGGCCATAGCCTCGGTGGTGTTCGTGCTGGGGCTTTTCTACTTCGACCGCCTGCCGGTGGACCTGCTCCCCAACGTGGAATACCCGCAGATCCGCGTCACGGTGAACTACCCCGGTGCGGCCCCGGAGGTCATGGAGCAGCAGGTCACCCGCGTGCTGGAGCGCAACCTGGCGGCGGTGGAAAACCTGGTCACCATCGACAGTCGCGCCTCCCAGGGCCGCACCAACGTCAACCTGATCTTCGAGCTGGGGACCAACCTGGACCTCGCCATCCAGGACGCGGCCCGCTACATGGAGCTGGCCCGCACCCAGCTGCCGCTGGATATCGAACCGCCCCGCCTTTACAAGTTCGACCCGGCCCAGGACCCGGTGTGGCAGGCGGGCTTCAGCTCCAGCGTGCGCTCCGAGGTCGAGGTGCGGGACTGGGTGGAGAACCAGCTCGCACCCCAGCTCATCGCCATTCATGGTGTGTCTGGCGTGGAGGCGGCGGGCGGCATGGTGCGGGAGGTGGAGGTGATCGTCGATCAGGACCGGCTGCACGCCTACGGCCTGGGCATGCAGCACCTGGTCACTGCGCTGCAGGACGAGAACGTCGACATCGCCGCCGGCTGGATGACCTCCACCACCTTCGATGTCATGGCCAAGACCGACGGCATGTTCACTTCGGTGGACGACATCCGCCAGGTGCTGCTGGACCTGCCCGCCAACAACGCCCGCCGCATTCCCCTGTCCGAGGTGGCGGAGATCCGAGATGGCCATCGGGAGCAGCGGGTGCTGGCGCGGCTGAACGGGACGCCCTCGGCCCAGGTGTCGGTTTTCAAATTGCCCGACGCGAACACCGTGGACGTGGTGGACTCGGTGAACGACACCATGGCGCGGCTGGAGCGCTCCGGCTTCCTGCCGGCGGACATCCAGTACGAGACCGTGAGCGACCCGGCGTTTTTCATCCGTGGCTCCATCAACTCCGTAGCCAGCGCCGCCATCCTCGGCGGCGTGCTGGCCATGCTCATGGTGTTCATGTTCCTGGGCAGCCTGCGCAAGAGCTTTGTCATCGGCCTGTCGATTCCCATCGCGGTGATGGCCACCTTCGCCATGATGGGGGCCGGTGGCCTGACCCTGAATATCATTAGCCTGGGCGGGCTGGCCCTGGGCGTGGGGCTGCTGCTGGACAATGCCATCGTCATGCTGGAGAACATCTACCGGCACCGGGAGCGGTTGGGCAAATCCCCCGACCAGGCCGCCCACGACGGCGCCCGGGAGGTGGTCTCCGCCATCACCGCCGGCACGCTGACCAACCTGGCGGCGGTGCTGCCCTTCCTGCTCATCACCGGGCTGGCGGCACTGGTGTTCCGGGATCTGATCCTCACCATTTCCTTCGCCATCATCGCCACGCTTGCCGCCGCCGTCACCCTGGTGCCCATGCTGGCGGCGCTGCTGGGGGCGGTGCGCTTTGAAAGCGGCCTGCAGCGCTCGCTGCCGCTACGGCTGTTCAACCGGTTCATCGCCTGGTTGCGACGGGTCTACCGCCGGGCATTGCCCCGGATACTCCGCCTTCGCTGGGCGGTGGTCGCCGTGGCGGCACTGCTGTTCGTGGGCGCAACCCAGGTGCTGGACGAACTGGGTAACGAGTTCCTGCCGGTGGTGGATGACGGCAACGTGGACGTGCGGGTCTGGCTGCCGCCGGGCACGCCGCCTGACGAAACCGATGCCGTGGCCCGCGCCGCGGAGGAGACGGTGCAGGGCATGCCCCATGTGGAGAGCATGTTCACCATCGTCGGTGGGCATCTCTCCGGCGGGGTCATCAACGAGCGCCCCGGCACCATCCGCAGTTCCGTGCAACTGGCGCCGCTTGCCGACCGGCCCGACATGAGTGCCGGCCGCTGGGTGGCGGAGGCCCAGTCCCGGCTGGAGGCGCTGGATCTCCCCGGTGCCCGGGTCAGCGTACGCCCGCCGCGCATCGACGGCCTGCGCTTCACCACCCGGGGTGATGATTTCTCCATCGGTGTCATGGGGGAAAACCTGGAGCAACTGCAGGGCAAGGCGGCGGAGATCCTGACGCTGCTGGAGGGCATTCCGGGTCTTGAGGGTGTGGAGATCGGCCGCGAGGACCAGAGCCCGCTGATGCGGGTGTCGGTGGATCGCGCCCGGGCGGCGGACCTTGGCCTGCGCGTGTCCGATGTGGGCCGTGCCGTGCGCGACGCGGTGGACGGCGCTGTGCCCACCCAGTACATGACGGCCAACCGCGAATACGACATCCGCGTGCGCCTGCCCAGCCACCAGGTCGAGGACCCCGACGCCCTGGGCGACCTCATGCTGTTCCGCAACAATGGCGTGCCGGTGCGCCTGCGGGACGTGGCCAGTTTTACCCTGGGCGAGGGCCCGGCCCACATCGAGCGGGAGAACCAGAGCCGGGTGGTGCGCGTGAACGGCGACCTGAACACCGAGATCGCTGATGTCGGCAGCATCATGGCCACCGTGGAACAGCGCATGGCCGGGCTGGAAGTCCCCGACGAGATCAGCCTGATCTACGGCGGCCAGTGGGAGACCATCCAGGAGACCAACCGCGAGATGCGCATGGTCATCCTGCTTGCGGTGTTCCTGGTGTTCGTGGTGCTGGCGGTGCAGTACGAGCGGCTCAGCAACCCGCTGGTGATCATCACCGCCGCACCGCTGTCGCTGATCGGCGTGGTGGGGCTGCTGTGGCTCACCAGCACACCGGTCTCCGCGCCGGTGCTGATCGGCATGATCCTGCTCATCGGCATCGTGGTGAACAACGCCATCCTGCTGGTGGAGTACATTGAAATCGGGCGGCGGGAGAAGGGGCTTTCCGTGTCGCGGGCGGTGGTGGCCGCCGGCACCATCCGCCTGCGGCCCATCCTCATGACCACCTCCACCACGGTGCTGGGCATGCTTCCCCTGGCCATCGGCATCGGCGAGGGTGCGGAGATCATGCGCCCGCTGGCCACTGCTGTGGTGGGCGGCCTGTCCGTCTCCATGCTGCTGACCCTGGTCGTGGTGCCCTGCCTGTACCTGATTCTCGGCGGCTTCGCCGAACGCCTGAAAACCTGGCTGACGGGGCGGACGCCGCAGACTGCCAAGATCGGAGCCTAGCGTCCCGAAGCAGAAGTTCGCTGCATTTCTGTTGCGGGACACGAGCCAGCGCCGCGCATCTCGATGGTGCCGCGTCGACTTTTTTTGTGACGCAATTCACAAATTGCACCGAAGTAATAGAGACAACAGGCCGTCTTCGGTCTAAACGATTTAGTAGGAATCCAGTTGCGCTATCGGATAGCACTCACTGGAATTGGGCCGGAAACGACTGGCCCCACACAAGGAGGTGGACCATGAAGACCCCCCGCACGCTGTGGCTTTGCGCCGCCATAACTGCTGGCTTTCTGCCGGCAGCGCTCGCTTCTCAGTCTGTTGAGATTGCTCCCGACGCCGGAAGTAACCCGAACAATCGCTCCGGCCAGGCGGACTTTGTTCCGCATGAACGGGCACGCCCATCCGAGGGAGGGGTCGTAACCGCCCCACGCACCCCCAATGTCAGGCAGTCGCTGGAGCGGGCTCCACGGCCGCTGACCCCGAGAGACCTGCCGCGACGCTAGAGCAAGCGTTGGCAGCGCCTGCTCCGGTATCGCCCTGCTTCGCTCTGACATTCCGATGAATCTTGTAAATTCATGGAGGAATCTACAATGCGCATGCGCCATGCCCTTGCCCTGTGCCTTCTGGCTCTCCCCGTCCACGTTGCCGCGGATGACAGCGACGACCCGCTGCCTTCGGCATCAATCCGAGACTACTATGAAGAGCCCGGCCTGAACCCCCATCGGGATACCCGGAACGACAGCTTCAACGAACAGATAGACCCCTTCTCGGGGAGCCTGCAACTGTCCTTCACCGATCTCGTCATTCCCGGCAATGGTGGCTTCGATATCGAGATCAAGCGTACGTATACGCACGTTCAGGGTTCGCTGCCGCCATATTCACCCTACGGCACCGGCTGGACGATGCACTTCGGGCGAATCGTTGTCGGCAACCTGCATAGCTCCAAGGTCTGTGTTCAACAGCAGTACGCCATCAGCGTGAAGGACAACCCCATGCTGGAGCTGCCGAGCGGTGAACGCCACCTACTGGTTCTGGCCGTCCCCGAGCTAGAGGATCTTTACCTGGTGACCAAGAGCATGTGGCGGGCCGACTGCAACAGCACCGGCGAGGTCATCACCGTCGTCTCGCGGGATGGGATGCGCTATCGCATGGATTTTCGGAAGAGCGTGGTCGACGAAACGCATTTCTATCCAACCAGAATCGAGGACCCGAACGGCAACTGGATGGAGATCGCCTACTCGCAGACGACATCCGGTTACATCATCATTGATGAACTGCAGACCAGCGACGGCCGCGTCGTCACCTACAGCTACACCGACGAAGATGAGGATACGGTTCGCCTGGCATCGATCTCAGCGCACGGACAAACCTGGACGTACGACTACACCCAGATATCCGAAACCCTGGTGCCGTACCAGCAGCTCACCAGCGTCATTCGCCCTGACGGTACAAGCTGGGAATTCGACTACTACGGACTCATCACCGACGGCTCTGCCGGCTCGTTTGCACTACAGCGCATGACCTACCCCTGGGGTGGCGAAGTCAGCTATGGGTATGACGACGTGCAGTTCGAGGCCGGTAATCCCGACAGCATCACCACCGTAGTCTCGCAGAAGGAGCAGAGTGGGCGGGATGTGCCCACTGACCAGTGGAGCTACGCCTATGTGCCGGCCTACGCGTCTTCCTCTGCCTATGACGAAACCACCGTCGAGGGCCCCTACGAGACGCGCATCTACTACCACTACGGATACAACAGCGTCAGCGCCGGCTCGGTGTGGCGGATCGGGTTGCGGGATTTCGAGCAGGTACTGGATGAAAACGGCGTGCTTATCGAGCAGATCGAGAACACCTGGACCGGTTTTCAGATTTCAAATGAAAACTATTGGCATGGCCGGGACACCCAGAAGATCGACCCGCATACCCTTGCGCCTCTGCTTGTCCAAAGCTCGCATTTCCGAAACGATGACGACGGCTGGGTCGGCGTGACGACCAGTTACGACGATTACCTCAGTTCATTGGTGCCGCAGACGGTCACTGAGACCGGCACCCTGGTGGAGTATCCAGAGCGGACCACCCTCTACACCTACGAGTCGAATACGCAGACATGGATGCTCGACCTGGTGACATCCGAGACGGTGATTGGTCCGAATGAGGACGCCTGGACCATCAACCGATCATTCGATAACGCCGGGAACATGATCTCGGAGAGTGTTTACGGCGTCGAGACCACGTACACCTTCACCGCCGACGGCGATGTCGCCACACAGACGGATGCCAACAACAACACGACAACGTTCAGTAACTACTTCAGGGGGGTGGCGCAGTCGGAACAGCACCCGGAAGGCATCACCATCTCCCGAACCGTCAACCCCACGGGCACCATCGCCAGTGAAACCGACGGCCGCGGCAACACCCGCACCTTTACTTGGGATGGGCTCAATCGGCTCACCGGCATCACCTACCCCGTCGGCGCCCCGGTATCCATCAACTACGGGCCGACAGGGAAGACACTGACCAGAGGCTCTCTGAGCGAGACGCAGGAATGGGACGGCCTGCGGCGAGTTGTCACGGAGACGACGCAGGACATCAGCACCAGTGACTCGGTGGAGATCACGCGAACTTTCGATGCGCGCAATCGCGTCACCTTCGAGTCGTACCCCAATAGCTCGTCGGGCACCACTTACGCGTTCGATGTGTTCGACCGGCTGACACAGGTGACCCATGCCGATGGCTCGTTCCGGGTGTATCAGTACCCACTCGCCTACGAACGAGTCGAAATCGACGAGAACTTGCAGCAAACCTATTTCCTACAAGCCATCTACGGCAGCTTCGACGAACAACCCTTGATTCACTACATTGAGTCGCCCGAAGGCATCGCGACAATCATCGATCGGGACGCTGTTGGCCGACCAGTCAGCGTCTTCCAGGGGCAACAGGGCGGTACGGGCCTCACCCGCAGTTACGATTACGACAGCCGCGGCTTTCTCGTCGAAGAGTTCCACCCCGAGACCGGCGACACCGTGCTCGGCTACGATGCCGTGGGCAACCTCACGTCGCGGCAGATTGGCAGCAACGGCGTTGTGGAGAGCTTCTCCTACGACGGCCGGGATCGCCCCGTGGAGATGTCGTATTCCGATGCCACCCCCACCACCAGCAAGGCCTACGACGCCAACGATAATCTGGTGACGTTGATGCATGGCGATGTTGCACGAGACTACACCTACGACGCCGCCGACAATCTCGTGGAGGAAACCCTGCAGGTGGATGGCCGCGCCTACACGGTCGCCTACCTCATCGACAACCTCGACCATATCGCCGCAATCACCTACCCCAGCGGGCGCATGGTGGACTTCGCCCCCAATGCGCTGGGCCGGGAAACCCAGGCCCTGCCCTACGTCACCGCCGCCGCGCACCACCCCACGGGGCTCGTCAGCCAACTGACGCTTGCCAACGGCGCCCAGGCCACCACCACGCTGGACAACCGCCAGCGCCTCTCAAGCATTCAGGCCACGGCCCCGGGCGGAGTGGCGGCAGACCTCGGCTACCAGTACGACAATGGCCTGAACGTCACCGGCATCACCGATGGGCTGGATAGTCAGCGTAATCGCGCCATGGCCTACGACGGCGTCAACCGCCTGACCAGCGCCCAGGGCGTGTGGGGCAGCGATAGCATCGCCTACGACCACCGTGGCAACATCACCCTGCGGCAGATCAATGGCGACACCCAGGAGTACATGTACTCCAACAACAGGCTCGCCATCCGCACCTTCCCCGACACCTTCCATGCCTTCAACTACGACGCCCGGGGCAACGCCACGGCCGACGGCCAGGCCCTCTACGCCTATGACGGCGCCGGCAACCTCGTGAGCGCCGACACCGGCGCGCAGGTTATCAGCTACCTCTACGACGGCGCCGGCCTGCTGGTGCGCAGCACCCGCGCCGGGCAGAGCACCGACCGCGTCTACGCCGACAGCGGCCTGCTGCTCGGCGAGTACGACCTGGGTGGTGGCTTTCGGGAGTACGTGCACATCGGCACCCAGCCGGTGACCCGCATCGAGGACGCCACCACCGAGGTTGGCCTCGCCGACTGACGCCCCGTTCACGGAGGAACGTACAATGCGAACCATCACCACCCTGCTGCTGGCGGTGCTGCTCGGCACTACCCACGCCCTCGGCGCCACGGAGACCGTCACCTACTACCACAACGACGCGCTGGGCTCGCCGGTGGCCGCCACCGACGAGGCGGGCGACGTGCTCTGGACCCAGGACTACGACGCCTGGGGCGTGACGCTGCAGTCCCACGACAACCGCCGCTGGTACACCGGCGCCGAGCGCGATGAAGACACCGCGCTCACCTACCTGCAGGCGCGCTGGTACAGCGCGGCTATCGGGCGCTTTCTCGCGCTTGATCCAGTGGACTTCCACGACAGCAACATCCACAGCTTCAACCGCTACGCCTACGGTGCCAACAACCCCTACACTTACGTGGACCCTGACGGCAATATCCCCATCCCGGCGCTGGTCTGGGGTGCGGTGAAGGTCGCGGGATACGGACTTGCGGCCTATGATGCGTATCAGGCGTACCAAGGCAGTGGAGCCACGGGAGCCGCCGCTGCCGCCGGGATCAACCTCATTGGCAGACCCGCCCGGGCCGGCAGGGCTGTGGCGGATGGGGCGAGGAGAACGATAGGCCTGGAGGGGCGAGGACACAGGCCTCGACTCGGCGAGCGGACCATGCAGGGACAGGTAGACGCGGCTACTCAAGCCGGAAATCCAACAGTGCAACGTGGTGGTCGAGATTTATTCCGTCTGCGGTCCAGTGGCCATGGCTACTCTGGCGCTACGGCCACCCCTCAGAATATTAGAAGAGTTACGCCCGGTGGAAGAGTGTTTGCTGGGAAAGGTGCTGACAGACCTGTCACACGGAGAGATATTCGCGAACTCTATAAGGCGCAAACTGGGCAAGGCACGAGCACACTTCGAACAAGGTCCATGAGGAAAGAATGAGTACCACGATTGGCCTTGGCTACTGTTCTCAAAAGAATGCAGATATTTTCCCTGCTGCTTTAAAGGTAGCAACCAGCTTCGGATACGGCTTACTGGACGGTATAGTCTATGCGGAACCTGATGTGGTGGCTGGCTTGAGTGGTGTTAGCAGAATTGAAGGGTGGGACAAAGTTTTATTTCTGCAAGCGCCGAGAAAAGGAACGGTTGCACTCGCCTTCGATATACATAACGAGCTAATAGACTTTGAGGTGAAAGGTGTGCGTCCAAAGTTTTTCGATTTTCTAACGGAAGTGGTGTCAGTTTGCTCTGTAGAATGCGATAAGTTAGCCATATTCTTCGCCGGTGAATGGTCACGTGGGGATAGGGTTCGTTACACGTATGGAACCGTGAACGATCTTATCTCCCTTCTGTCCCTGCCTGGCAATTGGGGTTTTAGATATTTGTGTTTGGAGACAGGGCACATGCAGGATTCTGATGATGTTCCACTCGTATTTGACTTGAAGTTTTAATTAAGTGGGCGTATTTCTTATGTGATATTTATGATTATTTTTTTGCGCTAGATGATTGGTTGTTTTAATTCTAACAGTCAATTTTTGGAAGTCTGCTGATGAAAAAGATATTCTGAATTAAAAAGGACGTAGAGATCATTAAATATGGTGTTGTTTATGGTCTGCACAACGGTTATCTCTCTGAAGCGATCTTCTTCGAGTTAAGAAGCGCTAATATTAAGTTTCTTTTTGAAAATATGTCCGGCGGCGAGAGTATATTTTGCCAGCCTTTTTCTCAGAGCAGCCCGCGAGGACCTGGGAATCGACCTGCTGGCAGGCAGTTGGAATACGACACGCCCAGCGGAAGAAGGCACGTGCAGCATCAGCTTCAGGACCGGAATCATGGCCCTCACTGGGAGGCATGTAGGTCGAAACCAGGTGGGCAGACGGACCCGGCTGGTCGCCCTCGTTTAAGGAACGATAAGACTCGCATTGATGAGAGGCCGTAGGGCAATGCGCGGGCCAGACAGCAGGCTTCAGCTTGCAAAGCGTCGGAATCAGCGAAAGCAGGCGCTTCCCGCCTTCGTTGAGGGCCTGCGGAGCGTGGTGGGCCTCGGGCTCGATATTGAGTCTCGCCTGCTTTCTTTGGAAGATTCCGCAGATTATGAGCAGAGACTCCAAGGTTAGTTTGAGCAACTCCGGTTAGTGTCTGCTTTGGAAGAAGTCAAAACGAGAGACATAAGCCGGTTTTCCGAGGAAGTTACGCGTTTCTTCCATCAGTCGGAGCATGAGCTATTCGCGGTATTTCTCTGCCATTGGTTGCAGGTCGGTGGGATAAAGTTGACCGGGCGAGAGCTTCTCCGGTGTCATACCTCTCTGCTCGACTGGGATGGGGATACGGTGCTTGGAGGTGCTGACGATCTGGGCAAGGTGTTCCTGTTCGACGTCACCAGGGAGGAATCTGGAGGGACTCGATATGAAGTTGCTCACTGGACGGCAACACCGCAGGCTTAAAACGCCTTCTGAATCCCCTGGCAGGTATCGCTATGACCAGCGCCCAGGGCGTGTGGGGCAGCGATAGCATCGCCTACGACCACCGTGGCAACATCACCCTGCGGCAGATCAATGGCGACACCCAGGAGTACATGTACTCCAACAACAGGCTCGCCATCCGCACCTTCCCCGACACCTTCCATGCCTTCAACTACGACGCCCGGGGCAACGCCACGGCCGACGGCCAGGCCCTCTACGCCTATGACGGCGCCGGCAACCTCGTGAGCGCCGACACCGGCGCGCAGGTTATCAGCTACCTCTACGACGGCGCCGGCCTGCTGGTGCGCAGCACCCGCGCCGGGCAGAGCACCGACCGCGTCTACGCCGACAGCGGCCTGCTGCTCGGCGAGTACGACCTGGGTGGTGGCTTTCGGGAGTACGTGCACATCGGCACCCAGCCGGTGACCCGCATCGAGGACGCCACCACCGAGGTTGGCCTCGCCGACTGACGCCCCGTTCACGGAGGAACGTACAATGCGAACCATCACCACCCTGCTGCTGGCGGTGCTGCTCGGCACTACCCACGCCCTCGGCGCCACGGAGACCGTCACCTACTACCACAACGACGCGCTGGGCTCGCCGGTGGCCGCCACCGACGAGGCGGGCGACGTGCTCTGGACCCAGGACTACGACGCCTGGGGCGTGACGCTGCAGTCCCACGACAACCGCCGCTGGTACACCGGCGCCGAGCGCGATGAAGACACCGCGCTCACCTACCTGCAGGCGCGCTGGTACAGCGCGGCTATCGGGCGCTTTCTCGCGCTTGATCCAGTGGACTTCCACGACAGCAACATCCACAGCTTCAACCGCTACGCCTACGGTGCCAACAACCCCTACACTTACGTGGACCCTGACGGCAATATCCCCATCCCGGCGCTGGTCTGGGGTGCGGTGAAGGTCGCGGGATACGGACTTGCGGCCTATGATGCCTATCAGGCGTACCAGGGCAGCGGAGCCACGAGAGCCGCCGCTGCCGCCGGTGTCAACCTCATCGCCAGACCCGCCCGGGCCGGCAGGGCTGTGGCGGATGGGGTGCGGGGAGCAAGGACACTGACTGCTCCCAGAGCGAGAGGTAACCCTAATACTGTTCCAGAGCGCGGCCCCATCTATGTTGACTCGAAGGGGAACGCGATACCCACTCCTCCTGGTGGGAGGATAACCGGCTCGCCGGACGGCCGCTTTATCCAAGCGAGGGATGCGGCAGGGAATCCTACAGGAGTCCGCATCGACGGACCGCACAGGCCTGCATCGCATCCAGACCCCCGGGCTCAGCAACCACACGGGCACGTTCCGGGTGTGACCAACTCGGATGGCACGCCGTGGCTACCGATTAGGAAATAGGAGCGCACTCATGACCGAGCCCACTTGGGGAGACACCGTTCGCATCAAGTTGAGTGCTAAGCCGGAGCAACGGCCAGGTGTGTTTGCCTCGGTATGCGGTCTCCGACAGGTCGAGACAGAAGTGCAAGCTCAGCAACTTGGCTATCCGGTCGGCACGACACTTTACCTCGTTGAATATGGCGATGGCGTGGCTGTGGAAGTGCCGTCAGCCATAATAGAACTCATGGAGGGTGACGAGTCGAATTGAGGGAGGCACGCCTACGACGGATCGATGCAGGGGAGTGCACACCACCCGAGGAGGGCCGTAACTACGACGCCAGGCACAAACAGCCCCCGGACACCGAGTGGCGCCACTCCACAAGGTACAAAGCAACAGAGACGTGCTGCCAGTCACTTCGAGCAAACACCATGACAACCACGTCAAGATTACAAGCCATTCTAGGTGAATGGCTTGTGAATATGACTCTGGCCTCTTTCGAGTTCTCGGCTGGATTCCGGGTCCAGTTTGAAAGCCGAGAAACGGACGAAATAGATAGGCCAAAAGTCATGATTTTAGAGATTAAATCCATGTCCCATATAGGAGAAATAGATGAGTGGAATAATCTCGTTGAAAGTCTCCCCAAAGCATCGCGACGAACAGAACGGCACGAACCAGCCTTTGCTTATGGACTGATGCTGTTGGTCGGCGTCACTGTCAATGCAGTCCGGGTGGAGCAGGACAGCACCTTGATAATCGAGACGAGCGACGGTGAGTCCATTACGATCGCGGGTCGAGACGATGTATGGGAGGAGAGCTGGATATTGGCTGAACCTGAAGACGTCGCGGGCGTTGCTGCTAAATTCGCTGCTTGTGATTCTCAGGGGGCGATATCGTGTAGCTTGGACTCACCGTGGAGAAGTTGTTGAGAGATCGCATGTCAGGCCTGCAAGAATAGAGGCTCCACCTGAGCCGCCGCTGCCGCCGGTGTCAACCTCATCGGCAGACCCGCCCGGGCCGGCAGGGCTGTGGCGGATGGGGCTCGGGGAGCAGGGACGGGTTTCCGTGGAAGTAGGGGCTTCGAGTTAAGCAACGCACCATACCAAGCGGTACGTAATTCACCGACGACCATTGGAGGGCGTCGGTATAGTGGACACGCTCTCGATCAGATGCAGAACCGTGGCCTCATGCCATCGGTCGTCGAGAATACGGTCCGTACTGGCACGACATTCCGCACCCGGGCTGGAACGGCTGGATACTTCGATGCGGCCAACAACGCTCGTGTGATTACCGATAATGCCACCGGTAGGGTGGTGACAGTCATTCCAGGTGCGCCATGACAACAGATTCCAGGAGTCGAGCTCGTCTCTTTCACGAAGCAATCAAACGAGCGTTGCTGAAAGAGTGGGACCCAATTGGCGTGAGCGAGATTACGGAAGCGCAGGATGAATACGACTCCTACGTGCCGACGATCTACAAGATGCTGATCTTGCGGAAACCACGGCATGAGGTCGTCGATTATCTCTGGTGGCTTGAGACTGAGCACATGGGCCTGACTGGCGATCGCCAGGCAACCGAGAAGTTTGCTGATCGGCTAATGAAGATCCCCGATGAGGTTGAGTGATAACGGTAAAGCTCCGGCGGGCAACCGCCGGGGCTTTCTGGTTCGAGCCTCTTCCACCGTCACCGCCAGCATGTCTGCATGACACGCACGCTCACCGGAGTCTGGATATCGAACCCGGTGGCGGCGAGCCAGTCGCCGCGCCTAGCATCACGAGAAATCCGTGTGTAACGCAACGGCGTGAATACGTCAGCGCTTCCTTCAACTACGACGTCCGGGGCAATGCCACCGCCGACGGCCAGGCTCTCTACGCCTATGACGGCGCCGGCAACCTGGTGAGCGCCGACACCGGCCTGCTGCTCGGCGAGTACGACCTGGGCGGCGGCTTTCGGGAGTACGTGCATATCGGCACCCAGCTTGTGAGCCGCATCAAGGATGACACCACCGAGGTTGGCGTCGACGACTGACGCCCCTTTCACGGAGGAACGTACAATGCGAACCATCACCACACTGCTGCTGGCGCTGCTGCTCGGCGCCACGGAGACCGTCACCGACTACCACAACGACGCGCTGGGCTCGCCGGTGGCTGCCACCGACGAGGCGGGCGACGTGCTCTGGACCCAGGACTACGACGCCTGGGGCGTGACGCTGCAGCCCCATGACAACCGCCGCTGGTACACCGGTCCCGAGCGGGATGAAGACACCGCGCTCACATAGGGCTACGCGCCATCAAACGTGTGCCAGTCAGTCTGGTCCATGATCATGGCCGCGACGCATGATGCCGGCCGCGATGCGCTTCATGCCCTGCAGGTAGGCGGCGGTGCGGTAGCTCACCCCTTCTTCGTTCGCGAGGGCGAATACCCGGTCTGCCTCCTGCTCAATCCGCGCGCGCAGCCGCTCGTTGACCGTGGCCTCGTCCCAGTAGTCGCCGGTGCGGTTCTGAATCCATTCCAGATAGCTCACGATCACGCCGCCGGTATTGGCCAGCACGTCCGGCAGTACGGGCACGTCGCGCTTTGCGAGTGCGGCGTCCGCCTTGCTGGTGACGGGGCCGTTGGCGATCTCGAGGATGGCGCTGGCGCGTACGTCATCCACGTTGTCCTCGTGAATCTGGTCCTCCAGGGCGGCCAGCACCAGCACGTCCACGTCCAGCGCCAGAAGCGCCTCCTGGTCGATGGCCTCGGCCTCGTCCGCCAGGCAGGTCACGGAGTCGTCGCAGTAGACCAGTTCCTGCAGATTGATGTTGCGGGTCTTCTCCTTCCAGATGCGGTCCGGGTCCAGCCCCTTGCGATTGAGAATCGCCCCCTTGGAATCGGACAGGGCGACGATGGTGTAGCCGTCTTCCTTCGCCAGCCGGGCGAAGTGGTAGGCGGCGTTGCCAAAGCCCTGGATGGCGATGGTGAGATCTTCGGGCTTGCGCTCCATGCGCCGGGCCCAGATGTTCAATACCTGCAGCGCGCCCCGGCCGGTGGATTCGACCCGGCCCAGGGAGCCACCCAGCTCCACCGGCTTGCCGGTGATGACGGCGGGTGTCTTGGCCCGGGCGATGGCGTCGTACTCGTCCGACATCCAGCCGATGACCGTGGGGTTGGTGTTCACATCGGGGGCGGGGATGTCCCGATCCGGGCCGATCACGTCGGCGATGGCGCGGATGTAGGCGCGGGACAGGCGTTCGAGCTCCAGCCGCGACAGCTTCTTGGGGTCGACCTGCACGCCGCCCTTGCCACCACCGTAGGGCAGGCCCACCACGGCGCACTTGATGGCCATCCAGAAGCTCAGGGTGGTGACTTCCATCAGGTCTACGTCGGGGTGAAAGCGTATGCCGCCCTTGGCGGGCCCGAGGGTGGTGTCGTACTGCACGCGCCAGCCGGTGAACACCCGCAGCTCTCCATTGTCCATGCGTACCGGCACACTGACCTGCAGCGACAGGGCCGGCTGCGCCAGCCGCTCGCGGACGTCGTCGTCGACTGCCAGGCGCTTGAAAATTTCCTCCAGCCGGGAGCTGGCGTCGTCGAACAGGTCAGTGGATGTGTGAGGTGTCGAGGGCATGGGGTCATCCTGTGGCAAGCTGTGTATTCTGCCTTCCGCCGCTTGTGCAGCGCGGGCGGCTCTGATGCGGGCGATATGGGGTTTAGCCAATCATGCCTGACTTGACCGCGGTGTCCCGGGTTGGTTTCTACTGGTATGCCATCCTGCGGGACACCATCAGCCTGTGGCTGGAGCGCAATGCCTTTGCGGCCGCGGGCTCGTTGGCGTTTTACACGCTGTTCTCGCTGGCGCCGGTGGTGATTATCGCGGTGACCATGATCGGCTTGATTTTCGGTGAGGACGCGGCCCAGGGTCAGATCGTCGCCCAGCTCGAGAGTGCCATCGGTGAGGATGCCGCCAGCGCAGTGGAAGGGGCCGTGAACCAGTCCCGCATGGAAGAGGCCGGGCTGCTGCCGACGATCATCGGCGTGGGCGCGCTGATCATTGGCGCCACCACGGTATTCGCGCAAATGCAGAACTCGCTGAACGGGATCTGGAACGTGGTCGCCAAGCCCAGCCGCAGCGGCATCCTCATCTTCGTCAAGAACCGGGCGCTGTCGCTGACCATTGCCCTGTCCATCGGCTTCGTGCTCATGGTGTCGCTGGTGTTCGGCGTGGCGCTGCGGGCGGTCATCAATTTTGCGGGGGACTGGATCCCCATCCCCGGCCAGGTATTGAGCGGTTCCGAGTTCGTCATCTCCCTGGTGATGATCTCACTGCTGTTCGCGGCCATCTTCAAGGTGCTGCCGGACGTAGTGCTGAGCTGGCGGGACGTGATGCTGGGGTCGGTGGTCACCGCGCTGCTGTTCTCCCTGGGCCGCTACGGCATCGCCACCTATCTCGCCTACACCGCCCCGGCGTCCGCATACGGCGCTGCGGGCTCGCTGGTTTTACTGTTGCTGTGGGTATACTACTCTTCGCTGATTCTCATGTTTGGCGCGGCGTTCACCAAGGTGCACCTGCTGGCCCGGGGCAAGCCCATCATTCCCCGTAACCTGGCGGTGCGGGTGCGTAACGAGATCGTGGAGGAAACAGAGTGAACACGGTTCAACAATCGTCACCTTCGACCGGTGGCGGGCGTCTGGGCAACGGCTTGAGCCTACTGTTCGAGGGTGCGGCGCTGTTGCTGGCGCTGATGGCGGTGCGGTTGACCCTGGGCTGGCCCTGGGGCACCCCGGCGGAGGGCATCTGGCCGGGTCTGCTCACCGCCATCATCCATCTGTTCGTGGCCACGTTTGCGACGTTGCTGCTGACGCTGTATGCAAGCGGTCGCGTAATTCTGCGTGCGGTTATTCTGGGCCTGGGTTATCTGGGTGCCGTTTACGCCTTGTTGCATGTGTTTCTGGGGTAGGTGTTTCTGGGCATGGCGAAAGTAGGGTTTGGTGCGTTACGCGCTGCGCGCTAACAGCACCCTACGGCGGGCACGGACCGGCGTCGCGGGCACGGCCTAATGTAGGGTGCTGTTAGCGCGCAGCGCGTAACGCACCGTATGCTGCAATTATAGAGACCGAATTGGGCGCTGATGGATCGGCGTCTGTGGCAAATAAACGGCAAGGAGGCCAAGCATGCCCAACTATCGCCGTGCGCCGATTCCTGGCGCCAGCTACTTCTTTACCGTGGTGACGCACCGGCGGCGGCCTGTTTTCGAAGATCTCGCCGCTATCAACGCCCTGCGCACGGCCTTGCGCATCGTCAAGTTAAATCACCCGTTTCACATTGACGCCATGGTGGTGCTGCCGGATCACGTGCACGCCATCTGGACACTGCCTGGTACGGACGGTGATTTCTCCAGGCGCTGGCGGTTGGTGAAGGGGCGTGTCTCCCGGGCCATCGGGCAACTGCCGGCCCAGGACGTATCGCGTCGCCGACGCCGTGAGAGAACCCTTTGGCAGCGACGCTACTGGGAACACCTGCTGCGGGACGATGACGATTACCGCCGACACATGGATTACATCCATTACAACCCGGTGCGGCACGGGCTGGTCACAAGCCCCATTGATTGGCCGTACAGCTCGTTCCGTCACCTCGTACGGGCTGGGATCTACCCCGCCGATTGGGGCGCCTCGGAGCCAGCGTCGGTGGCGGGGATGTGTTTCGAGTGAGGTGGGGCCGCCACCGCCGAATCGGTGCGTTACGCGCTGCGCGCTAACACACCCTACGGCGGGCACGGCCAAACGTAGGGTGTGTTAGGCCGAAGGCCGTAACGCACCGATCCGGCAGTGGTGTTGCCCCCAAGGCCACAGGCACAAACCGCGGTCCGGTGAGCCGCTCATGGACCGTATGCGAGAGGGACCTCGCATACGAGCCCCCATGGACGGGTTTACGGCGTGTCCATGAGCGGCGTGCCGGACCGCGGTTCCCCGATCCGACTCGTAGGGTGTGTTAGCGCGCAGCGCGTAACGCACCGATTCGGCGGTGGTCATGCCCCGTGCGGGGCTCTTGTCCCCCGCGCGCTCAATCCTCTGGCTCGTAACCGAGATTTGGCGCCAGCCAGCGCTCGGCTTCGCGCATGGTCATGCCCTTGCGCCGGGCGTAATCCTCGACCTGATCCCGGTAAATCTTGCCCAGGCCGAAATACCGTGATTCCGGGTGGGCGAAGTACAAGCCGCTCACCGCTGCCGTGGGCACCATGGCCCGGCTCTCGGTGAGGTGCAGGCCGATGTTGTTCTCCACATCCAGCAACTCCCAGATCAGGTCTTTCTCCGTGTGATCCGGGCAGGCCGGGTAGCCTGCCGCCGGGCGGATGCCGGCGTAGCGTTCCTTGATGAGGTCTTCGTTGCTCAGGGCCTCTTCCGGCTGGTAACCCCAGAACTCTCGGCGTACCCGCTCATGCAAGTGCTCGGCAAAGGCCTCGGCCAGGCGATCAGCCAAGGCCTTCAGCAGGATGCTGTTGTAGTCGTCGTGGTCGGCCTCGAAGCGGGCGATGTGCTGGTCGATGCCGATGCCCGCCGTCACCGCGAAAGCGCCGATATAATCCGCCTTGCCGCTCTCCTTCGGTGCAATGTAGTCCGATAGCGCCTGGTTGGGCCGGCCTGCGGGCTTTTCCGTCTGCTGCCGCAGATGGTGCAGGGTGAGCAGCACCTTTTCCCGGCTCTCGTCGGTGTACACCGGAGTGTCGTCGCCCACGGCGTTGGCCGGGAACAGCCCGTAGACGCCGGCTGCCTTCAGCCAGCCCTCGTCGATCAGTTGCTCCAGCATGGCCTGGGCATCGCGGAACAGGCCTCGGGCCTGCTCGCCTACCACTTCATCCTCGAGGATGCGCGGATAACTGCCCGCCAGTTCCCAGGATTTGAAAAACGGCGTCCAGTCGATGTAGGGCACCAGGTCCTTCAGGGGGTAATCGTGCAGCACCTGGATGCCGAGCTGTTTCGGCTTGACCTGCTCGAAGGCACTCCAGTCGACCGGTGTACGGTTGTCCCGTGCCTTGTCGATCTTCAGCCATTTCTGTTTTTTCTGCCGGGCGGCGTGTTGTTCGCGAACCCGCGCATATTCCTCGCGCAGATCGCCGACGAATGCCTCGCGGCGGGTCTCGCTCATCAGGTTCGACGCCACCCCCACGGCCCGGGAGGCGTCCTTCACGTAGATCACCTCCTGCTCGTAGGCGGGCGCAATCTTCACCGCCGTGTGCACACGGGAGGTGGTGGCGCCGCCGATCAGCAGGGGCTGGCGCATGCCGCGGCGCTGCATCTCCTTTGCCACGTCCACCATTTCTTCCAGCGAGGGCGTGATCAGCCCGGAGAGGCCGATGATGTCCACGCCCTCGGCGGCGGCAGTGTCGAGAATCTTGTCCGCCGGCTGCATCACGCCGATGTCGGTGACCTTGAAATTGTTGCACTGGAGCACGACGCCGACGATGTTCTTGCCGATATCGTGGACGTCGCCCTTCACCGTGGCCATGAGGATGTGGGCTGCAGGCTTGTTGTCGCCCTCCTGCTTTTCCGCCTCGATGTAGGGGAGCAGGTAGGCCACGGCCTTTTTCATCACCCGGGCGGATTTCACCACTTGGGGCAGAAACATCTTGCCGTCGCCGAACAGGTCACCCACCACGTTCATGCCGTCCATCAGCGGGCCTTCGATCACCTCGATGGGGCGGTTGAACTGCTGTCGTGCTTCTTCCACATCGTCATCGATGTAGTCGATGATGCCCTTTACCAGCGCATGTTCCAGCCGTTTCGATACTGGCGCCTCACGCCAGGAGAGGTCTTCCACGCGGGCCTTGCCGGCCTGGCCTTTCACCGATTCGGCGAACTCCAGCAGCCGCTCGGTGCCGTCCTCCCGGCGGTTGAGGATCACATCTTCCACATGATCCAGCAGGTCCTTGGGGATGTCGTCGTAGATCTCGATCTGGCCCGCGTTGACGATGGCCATGTCCAGCCCCGCCTTGATGGCGTGGTAGAGAAAGGCTGAGTGCATCGCCTCGCGGACGGCGTTGTTGCCGCGGAACGAGAAGGACAGGTTCGACAGCCCGCCGGACACCCGCGCATAGGGCAGGTTGGCCTTGATCCACTTGGTGGCCTCGATGAAGTCGATGCCGTAGTTGTCGTGCTCGGGAATGCCCGTGGCCACCGGGAAGATGTTGGGGTCGAAGATGATGTCTTCCGGCGGGAAGTGGGCTTTTTCCGTCAGCAGTTTGTAGGCCCGCTCGACAATCTCGATGCGGCGCTCATAGGTGTCCGCCTGGCCGTCCTCGTCGAACGCCATCACCACCACGGCGGCGCCGTAGCGCTTGATGAGCTTCGCCTGATGAAGGAACGGCTCCTCGCCTTCCTTCAGCGAGATGGAGTTCACCACGGCCTTGCCCTGCACGCACTGCAGGCCGGCTTCCAGTACCTCCCACTTGGATGAGTCGATCATCACCGGCACCCGGGCGATGTCCGGCTCGGCGGCCACCAGGTTGAGGAAGTCCACCATGCAGGCCCGGGCATCCAGCATGCCCTCGTCCATGTTGATATCGATGACCTGGCCGCCGCCCTCCACCTGGTGGCGGGCCACTTCCAGCGCGGTGTCGTAGTCGCCGTCCACGATCAGGCGCTTGAAGCGCGCCGAGCCGGTGACGTTGGTGCGCTCGCCGACGTTCACGAACAGGCTATCGCGGCCCAGGTTGAAGGGTTCCAGTCCCGACAGGCGCATCGCTTTCTCCCGCTCGGGTATCTCGCGGGGGGCGCAGTCGGCGACGGCCTCGCGCAGGGCGGCAATGTGCTCCGGCGTGGTGCCGCAGCAGCCGCCGACGATGTTGACGAAGCCGCTTTGGGCGAAATCGCGGATGTATGCCGCCATCTGCTCCGGCGACTGATCGTACTCACCGAACTCGTTGGGCAGGCCGGCGTTGGGGTAGATGGTGACGTAGGTGTCCGCGATGCGGCTGATTTCCTGCACGAAGGGCCGCATTTGCTCGGCACCCAGGGCGCAGTTAAGCCCCACGGAGAAGGGTTCGGCGTGGCGCACCGAGTTCCAGAACGCCTCGGTGGTCTGGCCCGACAGCGTACGGCCGGAGGCATCGGTGATGGTGCCGGAAATCATCACCGGCAGGCGGTGGCCCAGTTCGTCGAACAGCTCCTCGATGGCGTAGATGGCCGCCTTGGCGTTGAGGGTGTCGAAGATAGTCTCGATCAGCAGCAGGTCGCTGCCGCCGTCCACCAGCCCCCGGGCGGCCTCCAGGTAGGCGGCGCGGAGCTGCTCGAAGCTGGTGTTGCGGTAGCCCGGGTTGTTCACGTCCGGCGAGATCGAGCCGGTGCGGTTGGTGGGCCCCAGGGCGCCTGCCACATAGCGCGGCTGGTCGGGATTTTCGGCCATGGCGGCGTCGCAGGCTTCCTTGGCCAGCCGCGCCGCCGCCACGTTCAGCTCGTAGGCCAGGTGTTCCATCTGGTAGTCGGCCTGGGCGATGGTGGTGGAGCTGAAGGTGTTGGTCTCGAGAATATCGGCACCGGCCGCCAGGTTGCGGTCGTGGATCTCGCGGATCACCTCGGGCTTGGTGAGCACCAGCAGGTCATTGTTGCCCTTGAGATCACAGGGGTGGTCGGCGAAGCGCTCGCCACGGAAATCCGCCTCCTCCAGCGGGTATTGCTGGATCATCGTGCCCATGCCGGAGTCGAGAATGAGAATCCGGGAGGCAAGATCTTTGGTGAGGCGGGTGCGGGAGTCAGTCATGGCAACTCGGTAGTGGTCGAAACCGGGCCGCGCATTATACCGGCAACCGGGGGCCAAGGGCAGGGCGTGTTTGGCTTGCTGGCGCAAAGCTCTCCATCGCCGATCGCATGTGATCCAATTCGCAGAAAACATCTGTGCTTTTCCGCACACTCCGCGGTTTAGTCAACCGACATGGTTGCCAGGCTCTCGGGGGGTGCATGCGACGATTCGTATGGAATCCGGTCAGGTTGGTGCTCGGCGCGCTGTTCTTCACTTGCGCGCTGACCGGGGTGGCCACTGCGAGCGAAGACGACGAGCGGTTTCGTTTATTGAAGTTCGACTCGCATCCGGTCAAGTGGGGTGACGCCGCATTGGGCACAGGTGCCCATGTCACCTACGCATTCGCCCAGACCGAGCTCCGCTTCGACGACGCGCGAAACTGCCGAAGCCTCGTTCCCATGCATGGCCTGGCGGCACGCTCCCGCATCTCGTCTACCCGCCTCATCGAAGAGACAATCGCTGCCTTCAGGGCCTGGGAAGAAGTTGCCGACATCAGATTCGAGCCGGTTGCTGACGCTTCGCAGGCAGACATCGTGATTGGCGCCCAGGCGCGTCCTTTCGGCCGTGCCTTTGCTGATGTTGCCTATACGTCGGTGAGCGATAACGGCGTCAAGGCGATCGAAAGATCGTTGGTCTGCCTGAACCCGGATGTTCCCTGGAAGGTCGGTTTCGATGGCGATGTCGACGTCTACGATTTCCGCTACACCATGATTCATGAAATCGGCCATGCCATTGGTCTCGATCATCCCGGGCCCACCGGCCAGATCATGGCGTTCGCCTACAATGAGGCCTTTCGCGAACTGCAGGCGGGAGACATCCGCGGGGCAGTCACCCTGTACGGTGCCAGTATCGAGCGGCTCGCCAGTACTGATGCTTCCTCGCGCCCCTGAAAGACACTGGGGAGCCATTGGTGCCCCCCCCCAGTAAGCTGGCATCCGCGATACTCCAGCTTTTAGTCTCAGTTCTGCTCAGGTGCGTTCTTGATGTCCTCATCGGACATGTCTACCGACAGGGCGTAGTCCCCATCTTCAGCGTCAGGTGAATGGGAAACCCTGTCCCAATCGATAATGATGTCTCTCCGGCCGATGCCGAGGAAGCCGCCGACGCCAACAACGAGGCTCTCAATCTCGCCATTCGGGCCGAGCAGCACGTCCTTGACCTTGCCGAGTTCCCGATCATTGCGCCGATTCTGGACTGATGCGCCCATCACCTCTTCCTGAGAAATCTGGCTCATCTGGCCGCGGTCCATGGCGACTCCACCACGGGTGTCGGCCTCGAATTCCCGGTCCATGGCGTCTCTATCGGAGTCATCCTGTCCCAGTTCGGACTGTGGATCGACCTGGGTTTCGTCGGAGTCCTGCATCCTGGTGGAACGTTCGGTGTCAGCCCCAGTTGAACGCGCCGTTGCATCCCTGTCGGAGTCGTCCTGTCCGAGTTCGGACTGCGGATCGACCTGCGTTTCCTCAGAATCCCGGATCGCGGCGGAGGGTCTGTTCTCTGCCCCGGAGGACTGCACCGTTGCATCCGTATCCGTGTCGGTCTGTCCGAGTTCGTCCTGCGGATCGGTCTGGCGCTCCTCTGCGTGCACGGTACCGATTCCCAACATGACCGCAGGTGCTACTGCAGCGGCCAGTGCTAATGCATTCAGCTTTTTCATCGACGTCATCCTCGTAATGTCCCCGGCTGGCGGTTGTGCCCGCCGGACACCCCTGCCATTGAACTGAATCAATGACAGAGGCATGTGGACCGCATGATGGACGTCGCCTTCTGGAACGTCGGTACGTTGTCGCACTCTCAGGTCAGCGTCGCCTCAGGGGCAGGGAAATGCCTCATCGCCGCCGTCGATGGTAAAACCGCAACCGTAGTCGGGGCTGGCCACCGTAGCCGCGTCGAGTACGTCATCCCCGTCGGGTTTGACATTCTCCATGTGCCAGTCCACCAGATCGGAGAATGCGGTCACCTGTTCCTCGTAGGTGAAGTCGCAATGGCCCACCGCGCGAATCGCCCGTTGCACCAGCAAATCAGCGTAGCCCTGGTCCTTCACCCGCTGGGCATAGATCTGTTGCATGGAAAACGGCACCCAGAGGTCCCCCAGGGTATGCAGGGTAATCATTGGGGCGTTCAACTCCCCGCGCAGCCTGGGGATCCACCGCAATCCATCGTCCTGCGCCGGATTCGCGTCACTGCTCGGTGATACCCGCAGGATCAGGTTATTGAACTGATTCTCGGCCGTGGTCCGTGTGGCGCCGGGGGCGGTCTCAAAGCGGTAATCCACCGATCTCGTGTCGACGATGTTCTGCGCGAGAATGCCGTACGCGGTGCCGTCGTTGTCAGCGTATCCATGCAGGATATCCAGTTCCCTGCGGCCGCTGATCGGGTCCGAGAAGGCCTCATTGAAAGTTGGCCGCTCACCGCCGGAGAGATTCATCAGAATGGCTCGAAGCTTCTCGCCTTCAGCGGTCAGGGCGCCGATATCGGCGTCGTAATCCACCCACAAGGCTTCCTTGAATGTTTCCACGCGGCTCTCGCCATCGGCGACGGGGAAGCTGTCGGCGGGGACGCCGCCCAGTTGCATGGCTGCCAGGTTGTAGGCGGTGAAGTAGTCGAGAATCTCCGCATCCCCCATCACGCCACAGAGGGACAGCGCGCCATCGTAGAGCAGGGGGTTGTTGGCCTTGGAGAGCGTTTCGGCCTCCAGGGCCGCACCGGCAATGTGCCCACCCATGGATTGCCCGATCATGTAATGCCGGACTGGCTCTTCGATCTCCCTGCCGCGCTCGGCGGCGATCTTCGTGAAGTTCAGCGCCAGTGCATTACTGTTCTCAAGGCCGGAGCGCACATCGTAGTGGTTTGCCGCATAGGCGGATGCCGCCCAGGCGTATCCGTTCTCGATGAGGTAGGGGCGTATCTCGGGGTTGTCGACGCGCAATTCGCGCTCGTCGCCCCGATAGCCATGGGCATAGACGACCAAGGCACCGTTCCAGTGGTCCGGCACCTCGATGCGGTAACCCACGCCATCGAGTTCACCCCACCAGCGGTCGGTGCTCGCGGGATCGCCGATGGGGTCGAAGGGCAGGTCCTCGAGAACCAGGCGGTAGTACCCTTCCGTGATGCGTGTGTCATGCTCACGGGCGGGCGGCGCAGGGGTGGTGACCGTAGGGCCTTCACCACCGTTTGAGCCTCCGCTGCCGGATCCACCGGATCCGCTGGATCCAAAACAGCCAGCCAGCAGCAATATCGAAGAAATCGACGCCAGGAAAACCGCAAACTTCACAAACGATTGTTTATTCACCCCACCCTCCCCGCCACGATATCCGGGCGTCCAGCCTCTGTGCTTGTGTGGAGGTGCTCCGCGCACCCTTGGAACAGGTTAGGCATGTCATCTCCCGCACATCTGTACGCGAGCGAACACACGCAGGGGTATGTTGAGTGCGCTCAAGGGAATGCGTGTCTGGTCGATACCCATTCTGGAGGGGCGCATGCCAGTTCCGTGAACCGCGTCAATCTCCGCCGCGGACGGCGCGCCTAGAATCCACGACATTACAAGACAGGTTCGCCCATTGGACGGGCGGGCAAGATCGTCGGTCAGACATGGGCGCGGCAGGGATGCCGATCGTCAGGGTGGCAGGTTGGGGGTATTCAATGCGGTCGCTTCCGAACGTATTCGGTCGGTTGGGAATCATGGTCAAGGCGCTGGTCGCCCCGGCCGTGCTGGTTTTGATCATGCTGGTTATCGGCGGCACCGCGCTGGTGGTGCAGCAGGGCGTTAACCGGGACATGCAGACCGTCTCCGGTAACCTGGCCCCCGCCAGCGAGATTGCCACCGAGTTGCTGAACAGCGTCTATCGCGAGCGCATGGCGGCTACCGAGTTCCTCGGTCATCGCGCCGACTACATGGGGGATCTGTGGGGCACCGCGCGGGAGGAGGTGGAAGCGAACCTCGCCAACGCCCGGCAGATGATCCAGGACCCTGCCCGCGGCGAGATTCTTGACCGATTCGCTGACCAGCACCAGCGCTTTGGCGATGTGTTCCGTGATGACGTCGTGCCCGCCGCCATGGAGGCGCAGAACATTGCCATGCGCCGGCTGCAGCCGGTGGTGATGGACGTCGAGTTCGTCATTGAAGACGTCATCAATGCCCTGGTCCGTGCGGGACGGCTGGAGGAAACCCGCCTTGCGGGTGCCGTCGCCAGCCAGGTCGCCGGCACCCAGACCAGTGTGATCGAGTACACCAGCACCGGCGACAGCGGTCGCTTCAACCTGGCGCAGATGCGCTACGGCAACGCCGAAACCAGCCTGCAGCAGCTTTCCGCCGCCGTGACCGACCGCAACATTGCCGGCGACATCGCCGAACTGGTCCAGCTCTGGCAGGACTACGGCGAGGCCATGAACGACCTCAGCGCGGCGGTGACCCAGACCTCGTTGCTGGTACGCGAGGAACTGAACGTAATCGGCCCGGCGATGATCGACCTGGTGCGGGAGTTCCAGCAGAGCGCCGTCGGTGACCTTAACACCGTGGCCGGGGCGGTGACCCAGACCGGCGCCCAGGCCCAGGTGGTGATCCTTGCGCTGGTGGTGGCGGGGCTGTTGATCGGCGCCGTGGTGGCCTGGGTGCTGACCCGGGGCTACGTCAAGCCGCTGGTGCGGACCAATGCCTTCCTCGGTGATCTGGTGGATGACATGGACGCCGGCAACGGCGACCTCACCCGCCGGGTGGAGGTGACCACCCGGGACGAGGTGGGTGAACTGGGTGGCAACATCAACCGCTTCGTCGAGACCCTGCAAAAGGTGATCGGCACCATCAACAGCGAGACCAGCCAGCTTGCCAGCGCGGCGGAAGAGCTGTCAGCCGTCACCAACCAGACCAACCAGGGCACGGCCCGGCAACGGGGTGAGACCGAGCAGGTGGCGGCGGCCATCAACCAGATGACGGCCACGGTGCAGGAGATCGCCCGCAATGCGACGGATGCATCCACCGCCGCGGAAGAGGCCAATCAGTCCGCCGCCGACGGGCGCCGGGTGGTGGTGCAGACCGTGGAGGCCATCAACGCCCTGGTGGAGGCCGTTGAAAAAGGCCAGCGCACTGTCGACCAGGTGGGCAACGAGGCCGAGAACATCACCGAGGTCGTCGACGTGATCCAGGCCGTGGCTGAGCAGACCAACCTGCTGGCCCTGAACGCCGCCATCGAGGCTGCCCGTGCCGGGGAGGAGGGGCGTGGCTTCGCCGTGGTGGCCTCCGAGGTGCGGGACCTGGCGAAGAAGACCCAGGATTCCACCGTCAAGATTCAGGAGCTCATCGAGAAGTTGCAGAAGGGCACTCGGGGCGCCATCGGCGTGATGCGCGAAAGCGGCGAGCAGGGCCAGAAGACGGTGGAACACGCCGCCGCCGCTGGGAGCGCGCTGGAGCGCATCGAGGAGCAGGTCCGCATCATCAACGACATGAATGCCCAGATCGCCAGCGCGGCGGAAGAGCAGTCGGCGGTGACCAACGACATCTCCGGCAGTGTCGAGACCATCCGCGGCGTCTCCGACGAAACGGCCCAGGCTGCCGACCAGACTTCATCATCCAGCGAAGAGCTGGCGAAGCTGGCGGAACGGCTGAGCGCCCTGGTGAAGCAGTTCAGGATTTAGTCCCGTGCCGCGTGCCCGGCGTTGACGCGGTGCGTTACGCGCAAGCGCTAACACACCCTACGAGGCCGTGCCCACGGCGGTGCGCCCTGCCCGCCGTAGGGTGCTGTTAGCGCGAAGCGCGTAACGCACCGCAACCCACAACCGCAAAAAACCCAACAACGTTCACTCGGAACACGGTGAACCGGTGTCTTACCCCTTGAGCAACGCGGCAAGATCCCTGCGCAACACGCACTCCGATTCTTCCCGCTCGTGGCCCGTTCGCGAGAGCGACTTGCCGTGCAGTGCTCCGATGCGGATTTCGGCCGCCGCGATCCGGATCTCCCACCCCTGCGCCGCGACGCTTACATGTTTGGCACGATCAACGCCCATCTCGCTCATGGACTGCCGCATTTCCTCCTCCAGGCATCGCTCAAGTTGGCGATGCTCGCGCAGGGTTGCCGCCGCCTTATCGGCCCGACGTTGAGCGCTGTTGCGGCGCTGAACGCAGGCCAGAGCCTTGGGTTCGTCGCTGGCGGCGAAGCGCCTGGCCCGATCCTCCCAGCGCTGGGCCTCCGACTGCAGGCGGTCGACCGCGGTAACCAGTTTGGTGTTGTTTTCACGAACGCGCGCAAGGTGTCTGCGGCCGTCAAGCATGGCAGGACTGGGCTCGTCGTCCTCAATTGGCCGCTCGCCGGCGACGGCCCTGGCGCGGAAGGTGGTCAACAAGCGTTTCAAAAATGACATGGTGACATCCTTATCGATAACGAAGCCCACTCCTTGGGCAACCCTGCTGCGTCCCCTGGCTTGGCGCGATTCTACTATGCATGACCATGCCCGCCGTAGGGTGCTGTTAGCGCGCAGCGCGTAACGCACCGCAACCCACAACCGGCGAAACCGTAACCCCTGCCCCGTCCAGTATCTGGCCCCTTTGCCCGCGGGTATGCCCCGGAACGACACCATCGTCTAAACTGGCGGCTCACGAAACCGAGGGGCCCCATGCCGAGCCGATTCGCCTGCCTGCTTTTTTTGCTGCTGGCCGCCATGCCGGTGACTGCTGATGAACTCCGTATCGAGCCCGTGGAGCTTGAACCGGTGACGCCGGATGTCGAGCACCGCTGGGGGGTCGGGCTTGCCTACGGCAACCAATGGTACGGGGATGATGGTGCCGCCGGGGAATCCGGCGCGTTGCAGATCACCTATCGGGCCTACCTCACCACCGAACGGGAAGGGCGCTGGCTGTTCGAGCTGGGGTTCGAGCGCTCGCTGTCCTACAAGGACCCGGAAATCGACGACGAGGGCACAACCCGGCGCATTCAGTCGTCGGGGCTGTTCTATCGCTTCAACCGCTTTTTCGGTACCCGCTTCTATGTGGGTGGCCGGGCGGGGCTGTCCCGCGTGCGCGGCACCGAGGACAAGCAGAATCTCGACCTTGTGGTGGGGCTGCAGACCGGGGTGCGGGTGACGAGCTGGCTGGATGTCGGCGCGGAGCTGGTGACGGCGGCGCCGTCAGTCAGCGAGAGAGCGGCATTCCCCGCCGATGCGCGGGGCGTGGTGACGATTAGCTTTTGAGGGGTTTGCGGGGGCGCTGGCCGTGGCTGGCGTTGAAGCGGTGCGTTCCGGCCTGCGGCCTAACGACACCCTACGCATGGCCCTGCCCGTCACCGGGATACTGCCCGCCGTAGGGTGTCGTTAGCGCAAAGCGCGTAACGCACCGTGCTTTATGTCAACCGAATATGCAGTCGGCGTCGAACTCGAGGTCGTCGTCTTCGTTACCTTCGATGTCATCCCAGGCGTAGAACGTGCCGTTCACCAGCAAGCCGCTATCGACATATTCCACCTCAACGATCTGACCGCTTCCGCCGATGCGCACCTTGCCAGCATAGGGCCGTTCCTCATTGAAGCGAACGAACCGGATATCCTCCAGTGTTTCAAAGGTGTACTCGCCGTCCGCGTCGGGGCTGAGCCCGCTCACGCTCCAGCCACCATTGAATTCCATCTGGCCGGCATTGGTCATGCCGTCGTCGGACGGTTTGACGAGAATATCGACATTCTGGAAGCCAAATGTTGCGTCGAAGGAGTCACCGTCGCAGGTCACTGCAAAGCGGTTCGTCGAGTTGATGTCCGCCTTGTAGTCGATTCCGCTGGTCCAGGCGATGCTCGCGAAACCATTGGAGGTAAAGATCAAGCTGCCGGAACTGCCGTCGAAACTGAATGAAGACTCTGTGGAGAATTGCGCGGTATCCGTGGTGATCAGATATTCGTAGCCGTCAGGCCCTGGTTGTTCCCACTTCGATTCGATAACTCCGTCAGTCACGGATGAGAACGAATCGCCGCCTTCCGAGAACGAGTTCCTGCAATTGTTCCATTCAAGTCGGACGTGGCTGGGCGTGTCCGGATTGGCGACGAAGGTGCCGCCATCGTTGCAGAACTCGAACTCACCGTCTTCCAGCGCTCCCACTTGGGCGAACTCGATGTCGAACTCCGAATCCCGAGGGTCTTCAAACGCGCTGTCGCCAGCACCACTGAAGGAAGCAAACCCGATGGCATCGCCGGATGTGGCATCGGTAGCGAAATCTGTGGCCGCCTGAGCCAACGCCAATTCTACCTGCGCCGGAGTAAGAGACGGTCCGCTGCCACTACCACCAGAACCACCCCCACCCGAGCTGCTGCCGCCACCCCCACCAGAGCTGTTACATGCCGCGAGCCCCATCCCCGCCACCAGCAGAACGCTCGCAGCGAATCCCTGTCGTAATCTTGTCTGTTCCATCGTTCCAATCCCATCCAAGGTCGTTATTCGTAGGCAATGCGCCACCCGGCTGGTTGCCTGGCGTACGTCAAGCACCACCAGGGGCTGACCAAATCACCCCCCAAACCCAAGTTAAGGTGGAAACGCATCACGAACACTCCCCCAAATGGGGTCCCCCATTTGGGGGATAGGGGATGGCAGGAGGTGAAAATCCGGCAGGCCGTGAATCGGGCGGAAAGCGGGAAGTGTTGCAATCTGGCATTCGGTATGGGGACCAGCCAGCGTCGGGTCGGTGCGTTACGGCCTTCTGCCTAACGCACCCTACGTTTCGCCGTGCCCCACACGTGGGCCGTGCCCGCTGTAGGGTGCGTTAGCGCATGCGCGTAACGCACCGAAACAACCGGTCGATAACGCGCCAGGAAAAGGTTTTTCACGCGACACATTTCTGGCCAGCATACGTCGCCAGCCGCGCCCGCGCCGCCATCAGGCTCCGCAGGCGCTGACTCGAAAAGCCGCGTGCGTGCGGCCTGCAGGTGGTCAGCCTCCTTCCGGGTCAGGTCCAGCAGACCCCGTAGTCGGCTCACAGCGGCTCACCGGTGTGTGCAGCGTGACGGTGAATGGCCGCCATGGGCTGCCCGCGGGAGTGCGTCACGATGTCGATTCTTCGCTCGCCGAGCTATCGTTGTAACTGTGCGTACAGCCGCTGCTCGGCATTGAACGCGTCGTCCGGGGGAAAGTCGGTTTGCACCAGCAGATCGATATCACCACCGCGGCGCTGGTCATCCAGGCGCGATCCGAAGAGCCGCACGGCTGCTTCGTCGCCATAACAGGCCTTGACCGCCGAGCGGATTATCTCGCGCTGCCTTGCGTTAAGCCGCATGCTTCACCCGTGATCCGTGGCCCCTGACACCATAGCGCTGCTGGCGTAGGCTTACAGCCTGGGAATACATCTTCCAGGCAAACTCGCTCGTTTCATCCGACGGGGGACCATGCTGGCGCTTATTGCTCACCTAACACATCAAGGCAATCTTGGCGTACGCTTCCGGCCATGAGCACCGAGGCCATCATCCAGCAACTGCGAGCTTGCTTCAGCGAGGTGCAGCCTTCCGTACTGGCCGCTTACCTCTACGGCAGCCATGCCCGGGGAGAGGCCCGCCCGGGCAGCGACGTGGATGTGGCCCTACTGCTGAAACCAGAACACGCTGCGGCCACGTTGGTCGGGCCCATCCGCCGGATCCAGGGCGAACTCGAGCGGCGCCTTCGTTGCGAGGTCGACGTGCTCGATCTGCGAAGCGCGCCAGTGGATCTCGTCCATCGGGTACTGCGCGACGGCGTGTTGCTGGTTGAAAACGACGCCAACGCGCGCATCGCGTTTGAGGTTGATGCCCGCAATCGGTACTTCGATCTGTTGCCTTACCTGCAAGAGTATCGGCGCCGGCCGGTTGCGTGATGGATATCGCTCTCATCGAGAAAAAGCTCTCGCTCATCGAGACCTGCGTACGCGAACTGAGGGAACTCGCCGACATTGACCGGCTGGAGCGCGACGTGCGCGAGGCACGCTTCGTCCAGCACAACTGCAGATAGCCATCCAGGCTGCGCTCAATGCGGCGTCCCATATCGTCTCTGCCCACCGCCTGGGAGAGCCGGAAACGAATCGCGAGTTGTTTGATCTGATGCGAGCCCATGATCTGCTTGATTCACGGTTGGCAGAGTCTCTCTACGCCATGGCAGGTTTCAGAAACATTCTCGTACACGGATACCAGCGCGTTGACCTCGCCGTGGTGCGGGATATTGTGCGCAATCACCTGGAAGACCTGTTGGCTTACGCTGCGGCGGTGCGGGCCAGTGTGTGAGGTGTGGTTAGCCGCGCCAGTCACCTGGGACATGCCCGCCGTAGGGTGCGTTAGCGCTTGCGCGTAACGCACCGAACCAACGCCGAGAATATTGCTTCACATCCATTGGCGTGGCTCAGGCGGAGTGCCAGTTGCCGTTGGACGAGATCGTCACTGCCAACCTTGGATAGGTCAGATTTTGGCGGCCATGGCGGGAGGCATCGGCTTGAGGTAGTGTTGATTTGGGGGGACATGTGCCAAAAGGAAGCTGACGTGCCTTCGGGATACGGAAATCCATGAAAGTGCGCCATCTCGTGCGGAAGCTGAAAGCCGACGGTTGGTACCGCAAGCAAACGCGGGGTAGTCATCGGCAATACAAACATCCGGATAGGCCGGGTCGCGTTACCGTGCCGGGAAAGCCAGGTGACGATCTGGCTGTCGGTACCGTCGACAGCATCTACAAACAGGCGGATTGGAAATAGGTGGTGACGTGAGATACGCGGTGGTGATCGAAAACGCCGGGGCGAATTATTCGGCGTACGTTCCGGACTTGCCCGGTTGCGTTGCGACTGGTGCAACACTACCGGAAGTCGAGGAGCGGATCAGGGAGGCTATTGAGTTCCACCTTGAGGGCATGCGTGAAGACGGCTGCGCCATCCCGGAACCCGGTAGCCATGTGGAATACGTCGATGTGGCCTAGCCTCTCTGCGAGCTGCTCCGTGGTTGGGCGGTGCGTTACGGCCTTCGGCCCAACGCCCCCGACGTTTGGCCGTGCCCCAGGCGTCCGCCATGCCCGCCGTATGGTGCGTTAGCGCTTGCGCGTAACGCACCGAACCAACGCCCGATCAACATCTCCCAAACCGCCTACCGACTCGCAACCGAAAACCCCCACAACGCCACAACAAAAAAACGACGCCCCGAAAGGCGCCGCAAACTCCCATCAACACCACTCTCTGACCAATCGTCCACCAGCGTTCCGATCCACAGCCCCAGGGCCTGCATGCCAGCGCCCATCCCATCGCCTTCCACTTTCAGCACACATCCATCTCAAGTTACACTCCAGAGAGTAACCTTAGGTGTCTCCAATGGAAGCAACAACGAAAGATCTCCGCCTGCACACGGCAGAATTGCTCGCCGCGGCAGACCGCGGGGAAACCGTCATTATCAGTTACCGCGGCAAGCGTCGCGCCGTACTCAAACGCTGGCAGGATGGCGAGAGCGAATCCACGCGCGGCGAACGCAACCCCGCGTTTGGCATCTGGTCGGACCGGACCGGACCGATGAAGATGTAGCGGACCATGTGCGCCGCTTGCGCGAGAGGCGAAGGAACCTGCCATGAGCCTGCTCGTAGACACGGATGTCCTGATATGGAACCTGCGAGGCAACGAGCGCGCGGCCGAAGCTCTGGACCGCCAACCCGGTTTCGCCCTCTCCGCAGTCATCTATATGGAACTGGTGCAGGGAATGCGCAACAAGCAGGAGCTTCGTCAGTTGCGGCAGGCGATGCAGTTCTGGGGGGCAAGCGTTATCCACGTTGATGAAGCGATTTCATCCCGGGCCAGTTTCCTCATGGAGGAGCATGCACATGCGGATTCACTCCAGGTTGCAGACGCGCTCATTGCCGCCACTGCGCTGGAAATGGGGTGTTCCCTGCTCACGGGCAATGTAAAGCACTACAAGAAATTGCCTGGCCTGAGCCTACGACGCTTCAAGCCATGAGAAATCGAAAAGCAAGGCCAATCCCAGTAGGGTGCGTTAGCGCTGGCGCGTAACGCACCGAACCCACGCCCGATCAAAACCCCAAAGCCGCACATCGGCCCCCCGCTAGAACAAAACCCACAACAAAAAAACGGCGCCCCGAAAGGCGCCGCCAACTCCCATCAACAACACTCTCTGATCAATCCGCTACCAACGTCCCAATCCAAAGCCCCAGGGTCTGCATGCCAGTGCCCTCGTTGGCATAACGTCGCAGCACGATCATCTGCCCATCGGCAGACACAAAGCCATCGAACGCAATGTTGCCAGCTTCGACGGTCAGCGACCCGTTCGAACCCAGCGAGTACCCCACGGTGTCTGAATCCGCGCGCTCGCCACTGATAAACTCGGGCCGCCCCGTCTTGCTGTCCCGCTCCAGCAACCGCTCCCGCGCACCCACAAGCTGGACGTTGCCGCCGTCGAACACCAGATCGCCGAAGAGCTGCATATCCAACTCCGCCACGTCACCGCCACCGGCGCGGCCAACACCCAGGCTAATGCCCTGCATGCGGTAGCGCTTGCCGTTCAAATCCGGCTGGGATGCCGGCAGTTTCACGGCCATGAGCAAGCCGTATTCGTCGCGGATGACTTCCTCTTCCGCCTCGTCAAGCGTGCTCGTAACGTCGTTGGTCCAGAAGACCTGGGCATCCGCCGTCAGGTTGAAGGCGATCAACGGTTCATCGTTTTCCACTAAGGTCAGACCGCCATCGTTCACCTCGTAATCCAGGGTGGAGGGATCCGGCCCGACGGCGTTCACCTCCACCGCGCTGCCGTAAAAGTGCTCGATCTCGATCTCGTCGTCATTGCCCACATCGACGCCACCCATCCCGTCGAAATTGAAGTTGCGCAAGTAACCCACAGTGCCGGTGTAGTTGTCCTCCAGTTGCACACCGAACTGCACGAAGCCGTAGGTCCCCGACACGTTACTTGCCGTCAGGTTGGTATCCACGCGGCCGATAAGCGTGATATCCGCCCCAAACCGCTCGCCGAAGAAGCGATTGGTATCCAGGGCATCGTTGGTGACGCCGTACAGCCGCTCATAGAAGCGGTTCACGCCCACGAAAAGGTTATCGCCAATCGCACGGAATCGGTTATCCGCCGCCGGCTGCCGGGTCGCGAAGTCGCCATCGAGGACATCCTCCTCGAACGGCACCTGCACCAGCAGTGCGCCGTTGCTCTCAAGAATAAGCGGGAAGCTGTCGTCCTCGTTGATCGGGTCAACGCCGAACTCGGTGAACAGGTTCTGGCCGCCGGTGAAGTTGTACTGCTCCGCGAAGTAGTACGTTGTCTCCTCCAAATCGCGGCCTTGCAGGTCGCCACCACCATCGAATAGCTGGAAGCCACCGCCATCCGTCAGCATGCCAATCGTGCCGCCTGCGGTCTGAGGGGGCTCTTGCGTCCGATACCCCATCTCAAGGCGTAGGCTGCTCACCCGCCAGTCGCCCAGTACCGCCGCGATACTCTCCGCCGGCGGCGTGCTCAATGATTCCGCCTGGCTCTCCATGTAGGAACCGCTGGCGGCCTCCAGCGCCGCCGCCGCCGCTTCGATGGACGCACCGGCATCAATGCCCAGGGCATCGATATCGCCGCGAATGCGCACCACATCGCGGGCGGCGATCTGATCCAACGGCACCTGGAAGTCGATGAGCTTGCGCAGCACGAATTCCGACGTGGGGTCGACCTTGATGTCGTCCTCCACCGCCTGGGCGCGAAGCGTCTGCGTGTGCCCAACCGCGCGGATCACCAGGTTGGCAGAGGGCGGCAGCGATGTGTTCTCGGGCAGGGTCAGGTTGTAGGTGCCGGTCAGGCTGGTTGTGGCCGTGGCAATCACGTCACCAATCTTGTTGCCATCGTTATCCACACGGATCAGTTCGACGGTAATGCCCGCCACGGGCGACAGCCCTGACATCCCTGCAAAGGATTGCCCCGACACCCAGGCCAGCATGCGCTCCACCGGGTGCGGCTGCAGGAAGGCCAACTCACCGCCGGGTGCCAGCACTTCGCCTTGGAAAGCCGTTACTGCTGCAGGCGGATCATCATCCCCACCGCCACCACCATTGTCGTTGCTGCCGCTGCTCCCGCCACCGCCGCCGGAACTGTTGCATGCTGCCAGCGCGCCGAGCGCCAGCAACATCAAGATCACCAGTAACCATTTCTTAAACTGCATGGATGCCCCCAACTCTGTGTGTCACCGCATGGGTGTCGCTGCTGAGGCGCTGCCTGCGAGGCAAGCACGGTTCTCAGCACCGATAGGGGAGCACAACGAGTCGTCGGGCGAATGACCCATATGGGGTAAGGGGGGAGGCGTGGGCCGTGTTTCCATCAAGTGTCACGAGTATTGCAATGCAAAAGATATTGCGCTTCACTCCTGCCAGTTGTTAATGAGTTATCCCAACACATCACTCCGGAATGGTTGTGCATAAAGCGTGAGCGAACACAGGGAACTCTCTGAGCGGGGGGGCGATGCCCGATTTCCCGAGGAATATCGGTCGGCAGACGAAATCAGCCTGTACGAACTTTGGGATGTGTTGGTGCGGCGCTGGTGGGTCATCGTCGGGCTGACGGTGCTCGCCGGTGGGTTGGGCTTAGCCTACGCCGCAGTCACGCCAAGCGCCTATGAGTTTCGATCCACCATCGATCTCGCCCGGGTCTACGACGGCGGTGGCGCCTTCAAGCCGGTTGAATCGGCATCCGGTGTCGAGGCGCGACTGTCGAACCATATCGTTCCGGACGGCCGGCGAGCCCTGTCGGATTCACTTGGAGAGGTGCCGCGCGTGCAGGTAACGGCGGCGGGCGACTCTCGAATCACCCTGACGTCACGGACGCCCGCGTCTCGCGCCGAGGACGTCGCATCCCTGCATGAGGCCATTGCAGATCAACTGCGGGATAATCAGCAGCCAGAACTGCAGGAAATGATCGACTTGCGGACGGCGCCGCTGGAAACTTCGGTCGAAGATCTGCGCACTGAGCTTGAGGCCATTGGCGATCAAATGGAGGCCTTGGCGCGAGGTGCGCTGAGCAGGGAGTCCGATGAGACTCTTGCGCGCTTCGTCGAGATGCAGGAGCTGCAGGCGTTGCGGCGCGATGCAGCCTCACTGAGGCGGAACCTCAATAAGGCGCAGCTGGAGATCACGATGCTCGCGGAATCCAGCCGTGGCACATCGCTTTCAGCGGTTGCGACACAATCCGACGAACCAGTCGGTGCGGGGCGGGCGATTATTCTGCTCCTGTCATTGCTGCTTGGCGGGATGCTAGGCGTTTTTTCCGCCTTTTTCATTGAGTTCGTCCAGCGCGCCAACCAACGTCGCTAAAGCGCTGGGTAAGCGCCTCGATGGCACGGGACTCTGCTACCACTCACAGGAAGACCTGAACAGTGAACGCCCTCATCGCCATGCTCGCTCAGCGCCTCAAGGGCTTGCGTGGCGAGGGCCTGCGCGGGCAACTCGTAAAGGGGGGGATTGGTAGCCTCGGTGTCAACGGTGGGCGCATACTGCTGCAGTTCGCCGTGGCGGTTGTTCTTGCCCGGGCGCTTGGAGCGGCTGGCTATGGCGTCTACGCATTCGCTCTTGCGATTGTGACACTGCTTGCCATACCCGCGCAGGTGGGGCTGCCGCAACTAGTGGTACGTGAAACCGCACGGGCGCAGGTCGAGGAGCGGTGGGCCAGAATGCGCGGACTTTGGACTTGGTCCACCGTGTTCGTGCTCGCCTTCTCGGCGGTGTTGCTCGTCCCCTTCGTGATTGCATGGACCGTCGGCATCCCTTTTCTCAGCGAGGACCGAGCCAGCGCCCTGCTGTGGGGGCTCCTGCTTGTCCCACTGCTGGCGCTGGGTCAGCTACGCGGCGCTGCGTTGCACGGGCTTAGGCGGGTGGTGCTCGGACAACTGCCCGAGCACATAATACGGCCAGCGCTGCTGGTGATCTTTACATTGATCGTCATCGTATTGCCCCTCAGCTATCCGTTGGATGCGGCGGGCGCGATGGCCCTGCACCTGCTCGCTGCCGCGATTGCATTCGTCTTCGGGGCCTGGTTGCTGTTACGGCACATACCGGAGCAACTGCATGGCCTGCGCACGCGCGAATACGATGCCCGGGTGTGGCTGAGTGCTGCATGGCCGCTCGCCTTGCTCGGCGGCATGCACGTGATCAACCACAGTGCGGCTGTAGTGGTGCTTGGGTTTTTCGCCACCGATGCGGACGTGGGTGTCTATCGGATTGTCGCCCAGGCGGCAACGCTCGTTTCATTCGGCTTGACTGCGCTCACTCAGGTCGTGATGCCCCATTTTTCACGGTTGCACAGGGAAGGGGACTACCATCGCCTGCAACAGCTCGTGACGCAGAGCGCCCGCGCCATACTGCTGTTGTCATTGCCACCGGCCATTGTCTTCGTGCTGTTCGGCGAGTGGATTCTGGCCGTGGTTTTCGGTGAGGAGTTTGCCGTGGGATACGTGGCGCTGGTGATTCTCGTTAGCGGGCAACTCGTCCATGCGGCAATGGGTCCAGTCGCCATATTGCTAAATATGACGGGGCACGAGAAGGACAGCTTAAAGGGTGTCGCCACTGCCGCTGTGCTGAACGTTGCCCTAAACTTATCTCTTGTGCCCTTGTTCGGTCTGGAGGGGGCCGCGGTCGCCATGGCGCTGACCTTGACCACGTGGAATCTCCTTTTGCGCCGTGCGGTTATGAGGCGCCTGGGCCTGGAGATGTTGGCGGTTCCAATGACGCGCAAGACACGCCATGACTGAGTACGGAGGAGTACCGATGTCCCCAACGCGGCCAAATCTGTTTATCGTCGGGGCGCCCAAGTGCGGTACCACGGCGATGGCCGAGTATCTCGGAGCGCATCCAGATATCTTTATGTCCAGGCCGAAAGAACCCCTGTATTTCCTGCACGAAAATGACAAGCAGCGAAAGATCATTCATGAGGATCACTACTTGTCGATCTTCACCAGTGCCCGGGGCTGCGCCGTGGTGGGAGAGGCGTCGGTCTGGTATCTCTACTCCCGCCATGCGCGGGAACGCATAAAGGCCTTTTCGCCTGGCGCCCGGATCATAATCATGACCCGCCACCCCTATGGCTTTGTCCCATCGCTGCATGCCCAAATGGTGTTCAGTGGCCGCGAAGAGGAGAACCTAAGTGAAGCCTGGCGCCGGGAGCGTGAAAGACTGGGGATCGCTGAACTACCCACGATCGAGTACGCGGAAAACTGGCGCAGGATGTATCCGGTACTCATGCAGCACGACCACTTCATTGCCGAATACAAGAACACATTCGGGGCCGAGAACGTACTTGTCCTGCGGCAGGAGGACATGGTGAAAGATGTCGCCACGACCTACCGTCGCGCGCTCGCGTTTCTCGGCGTGCCGGATGACGGTCGCGAACAGTTCGAGGTCATTAACGCCAGCAAGGGACACCGAAATGAGTTCGTGCGTCGGCTGCTACACTGGACGAGTCGTCAGCAGTGGCTCATCGATAGCTTGCGTGCCGTCAAGCGACGCCTTGGCATTGGTTCCTTCGGTGCCTATGCCCTAGTGGCAAGGCTTAACCTGCGTCGACAGACGAGGCCGGCTCTGCCTACGGCAGTTCGGCGCGATATCGACAGGCTGTCGCAGACCTGACCAGCCATCGCAGAATTCACATACTTTGTCGGCTCCGGGCGGAGTGGGTCTGGCTCGCTGGACATACCCTCTGTTTCGAGAGAAGACTCGGCTCCGGTGGTGAACTGGTTAATCTGACCACGATGCCGCCCACATAGCTGGTGCTTTATGATTAAGGATGACAGCTTGCGGCTAGAGTTCTGTTCAGGCGCTCTGGGAGGTTGTCCATCGTCAGCAATGGCGGAAAGAGAGAAATTGTGACGATCATGACTTTTGCACTCGCGGCGACGGCGATGTTGTCGTACCTGCTTTTTGTCGTTAGGCAAGTAGATGTCTTCACTATCGCAGGCGTTTCAGCCTTTCTTTTTTCCGTGTCGCTCGTTTCAGGCATCGTCTCGGGGCCGAGAGGCTGGGAAGACAAGGAGGTCGAGGATGTTGTATATGCGTCCTTCGTTACACTTTTCCTGTTGATTCTTTTTTCCTCGTTTGTTTTTGATAAGTTGACCTGTGGGAAAAACGGGATATGTTTATCCTTCTCTGATGAGCAAGGCAGGTTGATTTCATTTTTTCTCGTTTCTGTCTCCGCCTTGCTCTTGGGTTCTTTGTTTTTCCGATATGGATCGTCTCTCATTTTCGGTCAGAGCAAGCGTGCAATCATGGACTCGGTCGGCGGTCACTACGTGGCAACGAACTGGGTCTGTCTCCTCGCAGCCACGTGGTGCTTTTATGCGAGTGGGAAGTTTGGAAAGGTTTATGCTGTTGCTTTGCTTCTTATATGGCTCCTTATTGGACATCGGGCTCCATTGGTGTTGGCCGGGATCGCCTTGGTCTTACTTTATGCGAGGCATTTTCCTCCCGTCTCGTTGCTGGGTAGACGCCCCATAACTTTTACGGGGTTACTGGTTATTTCCTTGATGGCTGTCTCCCTTGCTAAGCCGGTCTATGGCCACTTCAAAAGCGGTGGGTGGGATCAGGTTGTTGAGCTTTTCTCGGAAAATGATCTGCAAGATCTCCTATTCAGAGGAATGGAGTTCACTGGGACGCAGTATATTTTTAATGAGATTGTGTTAAGTAACTTTGTCACGGATGGCGGGCACATCGTTCGCGCACCGTTGAGTCTGGTGCCTGTCCCCAGGAGTAATTTCACGACTCCAAGCAGCGAGTTCAACGACCTGTTTCAGCCTGCGCTTTTTCCGGGGCATCCGGCTGGAATGGCATATAACTCTCTGGCGGAGTTCTATGCGGTGGCGGGATTTTTCGGAGTTTTTGTTTACCTTCTTTTATTCTCTCTTTGCCTGTTTCTAATCGCTCTTTCTATGGCTAGGCTTAGGTCGGCGTGGGTTGTTGTTGTCGCGATAATTGGCGCACTGGTGGCATTTTACTCGTACAGAAATTCTATCGCAGTAACCCTCGGGTTCATACGCTATCTGGTTTGGCCGTTTTTGGTTGCATGGCTGATTACGAAGCTACTGAGCGCGGTGGGTGGGCCGGCGCGGAGCCGCCCTGAATGAGCATCGTTCTCATCAGCAGCGGCCCGAGCGCTGGAAGGTGTGGTGTTTGAGTTTGTCTCTGTGAGTCTCGACCATCCAACGGCCTGCGGGATGCACCCCGTGACAGCTAACGTTGGCAAGGTAGCTAGTATCGATGCCGGCTGGTACGACCGAGTTGTATTATTGAGTTTGTTGTGTTCTGGCGATTTGTCGGTGGTCCGGCGTTTACTGGCACGGATATGGAGGAAGATCAGTGTGAGGGTGTTGCACGTTATAACTGGCTTGGACCGGGGGGGCGCCGAACGTCAGCTTATAAATCTGGTTGGCATACGAACTGATGATGAGGCGGCAGTATTTTCCATACTGCGTATAGGTGATATGGAAAACGACATCCGTGCAACTGGTGTCCGATTGTATTCTGGGCATGCTGGTAGGCTTTTTTCTTGGCGCTGGGTTCGTCGTCTGATGAATACCGTTCATGATTTTCGACCAGACTTAGTCATGGGCTGGATGTATCATGGCAACTTGGCGGCGCTGCTTACCCGCTCGCTGAATTACAAGGGGCCGGTTTGCTGGAACGTTCGCCACTCTGTGCACGATTTAACGCTTGAGAAGTCAACGACGCGTTGGGTTATCAGGGCTGGCGCGTGTCTTTCGAAGCGTCCTAGTAAGATTGTCTACAATAGCGTCGCCGCCGCATTTCAGCACGAGACCTTGGGCTATTCGAATAAAGGCCGCGTGGTAATGCCGAACGGTTTCGACTTGGAGCGGTTTAAGCCTGACTCGACTGTGAGGGATCGTTCTCGCCACGCATTTGGTGTGACTCAGGACGAATTATTGATTGGGGTGGTAGGTCGGGCGCATCCAATGAAGAACCACTTGGGATGGGTAGGCGCATTCAAAAAGCTTGTCCAGCGTGGCCTGCCTGTTCGATGTCTGATGATTGGTAAAGGCCTGGATGCCAGAGAGTCTCCGCTTGAAGGTGCGATTCAGATCGCCGGTCTCGACGAGCAGTTTATTCGTCTACCCGCAACCTCTAATCCAGAGCGCATCTATCCGGGACTCGATCTTCTGGTTATGCCGTCCCTATGGGGCGAAGGATTCCCCAACGTCGTTGGCGAGGCGATGGCATGCGGTGTGCCCGCCGTGGTGACGCCTGTGGGTGATGCTGCGGATGTGGTGGGCGACGCCGGTTTTGTGTGCGCGTCCACCAGTGCGGAAGATATCGCGGATGCGGTAGAGGCGGTGGTGCGTTTGGGGCACCACGAACTTTCGCTGGTCGGCCGAAAGGCCCGGCAACGCATGGAGGACAACTACGGTATAGGGGCTGTTGCCGATCGGTATGACGCACTTTTTCGTGAAGTGCTGGATGGTCAGTAGTGCATTCGCTTTTAGGTAGCCTTCTTTCCTCTGGTCAGACGCGTTTGGCTGAGTCCAGACCGTGACCGTCTGGATAGCGGGTATCGCATAGGAACTGACGTACAGGTACGAAAGGGCTTCATGAAACTGTTTTTCTTCGTAACGGAGGATTGGTACTTCTGCTCACATCGTCTTGCATTGGGCGTGGCTGCAAAGGAGGCCGGATTCGACGTAACTGTGGTTACGCAGGTCGCGGACCACGGTGATCAGATTCGTGAGGCTGGTTTGCGGGTAATCGACTTCCCTATCTCCCGAGGCAGCCTTAATCCCTTCGCTGAGCTTGACGTGGTTCGTCGGTTGGCGAAGATCTATCGCCGCGAGCGTCCGGATATCGTTCACCATGTTGCGCTGAAGCCGGTGCTGTATGGCTCTATGGCCGCCTGGCTAGTGGGGCGAAAGAAGGTGGTCAATGCGATAGCGGGAATGGGTTGGGCGTTTTCTTCCAGCAGCGGTGTCGCCAAAGCGCTGAAGCCGGTCATCAGAGGCCTGCTGCGGTGGTTACTCAATCACGGTGAAGTCATTGTCCAGAATCATGATGATGCGGATCTGGTGAGGCGGCTTGGTGTTGAGCATGTGAACCTGATCCAGGGTAGTGGCGTCGATGTTGACCGGTTCCACCCGGTCGAGCGCAGTCATGCCCCCCCCGTGGTCATGCTTGTGGCGCGCATGATCTGGGATAAGGGCGTTCAGGAGTTCGTCGAGGCAGGGCGTATTCTGCGCGCGCGAGGAGTTGATGCACGATTCGTCCTCGTTGGGGATCCCGATACCGGCAACCGGGCTCAGGTTCCTCAGGGTGTGTTGCGTCAATGGTCGAAAGACGGGGACGTGGAATGGTGGGGACGTCGGGACGATATGCCAGCGGTGCTGGAGCAGGCGCATATTGCCTGTCTACCGTCTTACCGAGAAGGGATGCCGAAAACCCTTTTGGAAGCGGCAGCCGCCGGGCTGCCCATCGTAACCTCTGATGCGCCGGGTTGCCGTGAGGTTGTGATCGACGGCGACAATGGCCTGCTCGTCCCAGTCAAGGATGCAACTCGCCTGGCTGACGCGTTGCAGGCGTTGATTGAGGATGAGCCCCTTCGCAGCCGTATGGGGTTGCGCAGCAGGGCGCTCGCGATGGAGCGGTTTACGGACGAGGCAATTATCAACGCAACGTTAAGCGTGTACGGCAAGCTTGGTTTCAATGTGGAGCGCGCATGACTCCGCGGCGAATTTGCCTTGTCACGGGAGCCACCGGTTTCGTCGGGAGTGCTCTTTTGCGGCGGCTGGAGGGGGTTTCCGCGTTGCATGTCAAGGCCTTGGTTCGTGACCAAGGCGCGCGTTTACCAGAGGGCGTAACTCCCGTGCTGGCCGCCGGCGATCAGGCCTTGCAGCAGGCTCTTCCGCTTGATGATGTCGATGTTGTTGTGCATTGTGCGGCCCGCGCTCACATCATGCGTGATGTGGCGGAAGAACCTCTCGCCGAGTTTCGTAAGGTAAATGCCGAGGGCACCATAAGCCTCGCCCAGCAAGCGGCTCAGGCCGGTGTTCGGCGTTTCGTGTTCCTCAGCTCAATCAAGGTCAATGGTGAGTCGACGCCTGTCGCCGAGCCCTTTCGGCCGAACGACTTGCCCGCGCCGCAGGATGCCTATGGTCAGTCCAAGCAAGAGGCCGAAGAGGGGCTAGGCGCGATTATGCGCGATAAGGGGATGGAGGTCGTCATCGTGCGCCCACCACTGGTCTATGGTCCCGGCGTAAAGGCCAACTTCGCCCGTCTGATGCGCCTTGTTGAACTGGGTTTGCCGCTTCCGCTGGCGTCGGTTGATAATCGCCGCAGTCTTGTGGGTCTGGATAACCTCGTCGATATGCTCATTCAGTGCATTCATGCTCCGAATGTCGCAGGGAAGACCTTGCTGGTTTCCGACGGGCAAGATCTCTCTACGCCGGATTTGATTCGGCTGATTGCCAGAGCAATGAACAAGAAACCCCGCTTATTACCAGTCCCGCCAAGGGCATTGCATCTTCTTGGTCGAATGCTGGGTAAGCAGGATGAGGTAGAGCGGCTCTGTGGGTCGCTGTGCGTGGATATCTCCGAAACAAAGCGCCTTCTCGGCTGGACGCCCCCGCACAGCCCGGAAGAGCAGATTCGCCGGACGGTCGATCACTACCTCAAGCAACACGCAGCGACCGCGGAGCAAACGCGCTCGTGACTGTGCTGTTTTTGCTGGCATTGGTGTTTGCATTTTCGGCCGGGCTCACGCTGGTTCTACGGCGCTACGCCCTGCAGCGCAACCTCATGGACGTACCCAATGCACGCAGCAGTCATTCGGTCCCCACGCCGCGGGGTGGGGGCGTTGCCATTGTGGTGGCCTCTTTGCTGGCGATTGCGTTGCTGGGTGCAATCGGCGTCCTGCCGGCTTACGTCGCCATTGGCCTGGCGCTGTCGTCGCTCATGGTTGCCGCCGTGGGGTATGTTGATGATCTACGCCATGTGGCTGCGCGGTGGCGCCTAATGGTGCACCTGGGTGCTGGGCTGCTGTTGGTGGCCTTTGTTGGTTCGCTGCCACCGGTGCCGTTCTTTTCCGGGGAGATTGCGCTCGGCTGGCTGGCCTTGCCGCTGGTTGTATTGTCTTTGGGGTGGCTGCTTAACCTGTACAACTTCATGGATGGCATCGACGGCATCGCCGCCGCCGAGGCGGTGACTGTCTGTCTGGCCATGACTCTGCTGTTGTGGGCCTGGGACGAGATTGAGCTTGCCGTGGCCGTCGCGGCGCTAGGCGCGGCAAGCCTCGGGTTTCTGGTGTGGAACTGGCCACCAGCGCGCATTTTTATGGGCGACGCCGGTAGCGGGTTTGTTGGGTTTACGTTTGGCGCGCTTGTTGTGGTGAGTTGGGCGGATGCGGCCTTCCCCATCTGGCCGTGGCTAATCATGCTGGGCGTGTTCATTGTTGATGCGTCTATCACGCTGGCTCGCCGGGTGCTGCGGGGCGAGCGCTTTTACGAGGCCCACCGGTCCCACGCCTACCAACATGCCTCCCGGCGTTTCGGGGCACATCGGCCGGTCACTCTTGCGGTGATTGCCATCAACCTCCTGTGGCTATTGCCACTCGCATGGATGGCTGTCGGCAATCCGGGTCTTGGGCCATTATTTCTGGCGATTGCCTGGGCGCCGCTGGTTGTCGTTGCATTGTTATTTCATGCGGGTCTGCCGGAACCAGCTCACAGCGACCGCACCGAGTCGCAACCCGGAAAGCAGTAACCTCGCTGTTATACTGCACTGCAGTACGTGGGAAAAACGTTGGCTGAATTCCTCGCCATGACTATGAGAAGTTAGGTATAAGGTCGCCAAGTTCGGGTGACATGACTTCTGCCGTGATGGGGCTTGCGCATTAGGGGTTCGAGACAGTCGATGGAAGGCTTCAGAGACAAGGTCAGGCGTGCGCGGCAATACCTTGGGACACTTCCCAGACTGGGCAAGCGCTTGCTGATGGTGGCGACGGATCTGCTTCTTTTGTCCGGCGCCGTCTGGGCCGCCTTTGCCTTGCGCCTGGGTGATCCGCTGCATCCCTATTTCGTCAAGAACTGGTGGCTCGTCCTTGCGGTACCCGCCATTGCGATTCCCTGCTTTTATCTGAGCGGTCTGTATAGCAACGTCGTGCGCTACATGGGGCCGCAGGCGGTCTCCGCCGCGCTGAAAGGGGCGGGGTTGGCGACTCTCTCGTTTATCGCCCTTGTAGCTGTCCTGCGTCTGGAGACCGTCCCCCGGACAAGTTACGTGATCTTCTTCCTGCTCGTGCTGGCGCTGTGCGGTGGCATCCGCTTCGTAGCCCGCACTTGGTTCCAGGCCTTGATGCGCCGGCGCCGGGGGCGCCATAACGTTGCGATTTATGGCGCGGGTCACGCAGGGGCGCAATTGGCTGTGGCCCTGGAAGGTGGCGTTGAGTTCTTCCCCCGTGCCTTCGTCGATGACGATAGCAGCACCCATGGCCAGGTCATCGCCGGGCGCAAGGTGTTTTCGCCCGATCGATTGCCGTGGCTCATCGAGCGGTACGGCCTAACCCATGTCTTGCTGGCAATGCCGTCATTGGGCCGGGAGCAGCGCCGCCGCATCGTAAATCGCCTGGAGCAGCTTCCGGTTCATATCAAGACGATGCCGGCGCTGGCTGATCTGGTATCCGGGCGCGCCCGGGTTTCTCAGGTGCAGGAGGTCGATATTGACGACCTGCTGGGCCGGGAAGGGGTTGTACCCAACGAGGATTTGCTGCACCGCGCCTTGGCAGGCCGCGTCGTGCTGGTTACCGGGGCTGGCGGTTCGATTGGCTCTGAAATCTGTCGTCAGGTGTTACAGCGCGCCCCGGTGAAACTTCTGCTGCTCGAGCAGTCCGAGCACTCGCTTTACGCCATCGAACGCCAGCTTCAGGCCCTGGTGCGCGTGGGGAAGCTCGGCACGCGCATCGTGCCGCTGCTCGGCACCGTGACCAACTCTGCTCGCTTGCGTGCAATCATGCAGGCCTATGGTGTTGAGGTGGTCTACCATGCGGCCGCGTACAAGCATGTGCCCATCGTTGAAGAAAACGTGCTTGAAGGGGTAGAGAACAACATCTTCGGGACGCGCTGCGCCGCAGAGGCAGCGATGAGTGCAGGTGTGCCCGAGTTTGTGCTGATTTCCACCGACAAAGCAGTTCGCCCAACCAATGTCATGGGTGCCAGCAAGCGCATGGCAGAGTTGATCCTGCAAGCGCTGGCGGAGCGAGGCGGACACGGCACACGATTCTCCATGGTGCGGTTTGGCAACGTATTGGGCTCTTCGGGCTCGGTCGTGCCGCTGTTTCGCGACCAGATTCGTCGCGGCGGCCCAGTGACGGTGACCCACGAGGAGATCACGCGCTACTTCATGAGTATTCCCGAAGCAGCAACTCTGGTGATTCAGGCTGGTGCCATGGCCGAGGGTGGCGACGTGTTCGTGCTGGATATGGGGGAGCCGGTCAAGATTGTCGACCTCGCCCGGCGCATGATCCACCTTTCCGGCTTTACCGAGCAGAGCGAAGACAACCCGGGTGGCGATATAGCCATCGAGTTCACTGGGCTGCGGCCGGGTGAAAAGCTTTACGAAGAGCTGTTATTGGGCGACAACGTAACGCGCACCAGTCACCCCATGATCATGCGTGCGCAGGAAGCGCGAATTCCGTGGGACGATTTGAGCGCAAGGCTGGACGCCCTTGCCGAGTGTATTTCCAGCTTCGACTTCGAGCGCGCCCGAGAAATCATGGCAAGCGCGGTGGAGGGCTACGCCCCGCAAGGGGTCACCTTCGACCTGCTAGGGCGGCAGTTGACCACCAACGCCCAGAAAACCCCCACCACGGCCCCGTCATCCCCCGAGCGCCGCGCACGCCCGCATTGAGTGGCGAATGTCTCGCTACCGTTGCGGTGCGTTACGCGCAAGCGCTAACGCACCCTACATCGGGCCTAGCCAACCGGCACGCCTGTCAATGGCCAACCAACGGCCGCGGCGCAATGTGCGGCGGGCATCCCGTCGCCCTGCCCATTGGCACGGCCAAACGTAGGGTGTGTTAGGCCGAAGGCCGTAACGCACCGCACCAACGGCGGCCATTGCCCCACACCGACTCATATTCAGTGCTGCCAGCATGTGGAAGGTGGCGATCAAGGCGTCCCTCGGCAGAGGCGACTTTCATGTTGAGCCGCACTTGCTGCGGCGGGGGTTGCTCGAGAACGGCTATGAGGAGCTGCCGATATCGGGTATCCACACCCTTGGCGTGCTCAGCCTGCCGGACATCCATCGGAACCCTTTCGATCGCATGCTCATCGCCCAAGCGCAGACCGAGGGTGCCCTGCTACTCACCAGCGATTCCACAGTGGCGCGGTACCCGGGGCCAGTGCGCCTGGTTTGATTCGGTGTTTGCCATGATCGTTGGCTGCTATCCCGGCGCCATGGGGGCCGTTGGAGCGCCGTCACGGTGCGTTACGCGCAAGCGCTAACGCACCCTACAGCGGGCTCGGCCAATCGGGCGGCACACCCCAGACCACGGGGCACGGCGCAAAGTTCGTTGGGCATCCCCACGCCCCGCCCATGGGCACGGCCAAGCGTAGGGTGCGTTAGCGTGCAGCGCGTAACGCACCGCGACGGTGTTCTGGAAGACCAAATGCTGCGAAGGCCTCCCCCCGCCGAAGCCCGATCGGATTGTATGCCCAAGCATCCCGATATATGATGACGATGATAGTCATCATTCTGGAGTTGTCGTGAGAACTATTATTGACTTACCCGACGATCAGGTTGAGTTGCTCAAGCAACTGAGCAAACAGTCCCGCCTGTCCCGAGCGGAGCTGGTGCGTCGGGCAGTGGCCGACTATCTGCAGCGCAACCATTCAAACAACGGCGAAGAAGCCTTCGGCATCTGGCGTCACAAACAACTTGATGGTGTGGAATACCAACGCAGGCTGCGCGCCGAGTGGGATGCATGAAGGCGCTACTGGATACCAACATCCTGATCGACTACCTCAACGGCGTTGAAGCGGCTCGCACGGAAATACGCCGATACACCCAACCGGTCATCAGCCCCGTCTCGTGGATGGAGGTCATGGTGGGGGTCAGCGTTGATGACGAGTCGACAGTCCGCCAGTTTCTGGCAGGTTTCCAGCAAGTGGTCATCGATCACGCTGTCGCCGAGCAGGCGGTCGCCATTCGGAAGCAATATCGTGTTCGCCTGCCAGATGCCATCATCTGGGCAAGCGCGAGGCGCGAAAACGCCTTGTTGGTAACGCGCAATAGCAAGGACTTTCCGGCGGATGAGCCCGGTGTTCGGGTGCCGTATCTGCTCTGAGCAATGGAAGAAGCCAGTCGCAGAGGCGGAGCATATTGTTCGGCTTTGTCGACTCTGCCTGCCTTGTACGCAGCCGCCGATGAGTCAGTGTTCGAGCGCTTTCTGCGGGACAATACCGTTGCAGACTGCCTGCGCCTGGAACAGGAGCGCATCGGCTTCGGATTCCTGGAGCAGGCTTTGGCCAGCCTCGACGCTGTGTAATTCCCAGTCTTCGCCAGACCCCACCGCTGCTGCGGTGCGTTACGGCCTTCGGCCTAACACACCTACGTTTGGCCGTGCCCGATGCCCATGCCGGATGACATGCCCGCCAGTCGTGCAGCATGCCCATGGCCGTACCCACGCCGGATGACGTGCCCGTCGACCATGCCCCCGTAGGGTGTGTTAGCGCGAAGCGCGTAACGCACCGCAACAGCGTCTCATCTGCCTCATTCGCACGATTAACCCATATGGGTGATGCCCCACCCGTGCGATTCCGCTCTAATCCGGATTGAACAAAAAGAGCGTTCGACGCCGGGGGTTTGCCGGCCGCCGAATCCGAAAGTCTGCAGGGTGGGCAGAACGATGGTCGTAAGGTCTTGGATTGCGCGGTTGCCAATGGTGACCTCCTTGCTGGCGGGTGTCGCACTGGCACTCGCAGGGTGCATGAGCAGCTCAGGAGGTGGGGGAGGCGGTGGTGGTGGCAGCAGCGGGCCGGGGGCGCCGGCTTCCGTCATTGGCTATCGCATGGTGCAGACGGTGGAGCGCAACGACGGCAAGTCCACCACCATTGCGCCAGGGCGCACCATTACCTATCAGTTCATCGACCAGCAGACGATCCTTGGCGAGGGGCTGCGGACCCTGCCCACCACGTCCTGGCGCTATTCTCGATCGGGTAGCCGGGCAACGGTGGAACTCAACTACAGCGCCGGCAGTTCTGTTGAGCGACTCACGTTCACCACGCCCACCAGCGGCACCTACCGCTCCGACAACCGGTTGAACACCGGCCTCACCGGTTGGCACGAGGGGCGCTTCACGATCAGCCTGCTCGATGATTCCGGCTCCGGCGGCGGCAGCTCACAACCGGGTTGTGAAACGAACAACACCGGGACAATCACATTCTGGGTGAGTGTGGCCGATGGCGGGACGACCACAGTGTTTCTCCAGGACGCCGGGACACGCTCGACGGACGGCTTTCGCACCGTTGCACCCGCCTGCGGCAGCGAGGGCACGGGTATCGCCACCTACGCGAATGTGAGCGCCGGTAGCAGGCAGTTCACTGCCCGGGACGATGTCGGCACCTGGGGCCCGGCCACGGTCACGGTCAATGCCTGCGACTGCACGCTGCTGGAGCTTGGCGAGTGATGAAGCGATGGTCGCCCAGCCTGGCAATCGGGCTTGTCGTGCTGTTTGCCGGGTGGTGGCTGGCTGGCCCGACAGGCACGGTGACTGCCCTGGTCGGCCCGGCGTCGACAGATTCGGCAGATCATCCGGCTAGCCGGGACAATCCTGCGGCTGTCGCACCGCGTGACTTCACCATGGAGGCAGCACCGCGCCGGTCATCCAGTGACGATGACTTTTTGCCGGCTCCCTATGCTCCGCTGTTCGACACCGACTCCGCCACGATCAAGGCCTGGATCAGCGCCGAACGGGATCAGGTCGCCTATCGTGCCGGCCTGGTTGCGTTGTCCCACTTCGTCAGCGAAAAGGGCCCGCGACGGGAGGACTGGTGGAACGTCCAGGCCGCACCGGGTGCGTTGTGGTTACACGAGCCGGAGGCGGCTGATATTGCCATGCCCTTGTCCGGTTTGCCTGCGCTGCCGTCCACAATTCTGGCGCGGCTGGAGTTGCCGGATCACTACTACACCGATCACGTCATCGTCCGCTGGGTGGATGCGAGCCGTGGCCGGGTTCTTGGCCTGCAGCGGGTGCAAACCAACCACCTCAGCGGCTCCCAACTCTTCACGACACGTCCCCCCGAGGCAGTGGAGGAGGGCTACTACCGCCTCGAAGTCTACGACCCCGCCGACGCCTTCCAGCGCGTTGCCGCCATCAGCATGGCCGTCGGCCCCAACAACCACACAACAGCCCGCAAACGGCACGGCCAAATGTAGGGTGCGTTAGCGCGAAGCGCGTAACGCACCGCACCGACCCAGAAAACCCTATTCGGACCAACGATCGCTGTTACAGATGGGCACGCGATCACAACGTTTACACCAGATGGGTGATGTCTCGACACAAGTGGCTTCCTACCATCACGGGACACGTCAGTCCGTCCAGGGGGGAACTATGCTGATTCGATATCGAGTGGCAGCGCTTGCCACCACGCTTTGTGCTTCGTTCATTCTCGCAGCCTGCAACAGCGGGGGTGGCGGAGGCGGAGGAGGTGGCGGTAACGGTGGGGGCAGTACCGGCGGGGGCGGGTCTTCAGGGAGTGCCGCCATCGTCAGCGCGCTGCAGGTGAGCCTTGAAGGGGCCCAGGGCCTGCTGGTGACCGGCAGCGACGGCACTGCAGCAACGGCAGCCGGTGTGAATGGCGGGGAGTTCGATCCGGATGAGTACCTGGTGGGCGTCCAGAATGAGGTTGGGCTGGACCCGGACAGTCTGTACAAGGCCACAGTCGATGGCCGCCTGGAGCGCGTTGACTGGACGGGCGAGGATGGGTCGGACATTCCTCCGGGCACGATCATCCCGAAAGCCGTCACCGAGCTGACTGATCGCTTCGTCGCCATCGGTTTCGAGCAGACCGTCGAGGACGGCGAGACGCTGCGCCTATCATTTCTCGCCGAGAAATCCACCGGGCTCGCGTACAGCGAGGATCCGATGACCCCGGGGCCGTTGCACCTGAATCTGTTCGCGGAGCCGCGCAAGATCACCACGGACCGGGATGGCAATATCTACCTCGAAGGTCTCCTGCCGGGTGTGTCGCAGGACGGAATCGGCGCCGTCGGTATCTACAGAATCGATGTGTCCGCGGTTGGCAGCGAGGAAAATGTCGAGGCGACGCTCATCAGCGGTGACGACAACTACATCGGCTTCTGGGAGATACCTTACGACGGACGCTTTCTTGCTTATGCGGGTTCCACGCCCGAGGGAGTGTCGGTGGACCGCCTCCGTCGCACCGATGCGCCTGGCTTCGACAACTCGGACATCGAGTTGGCCAACCGAATGCTCCTCGGGATCAATGGCGAGGTGTATGCGTTCGACAATGACGTAGAAGAGCCGCGACTGCTCAGGCTCGACCTTCGAATCAATAACGGCATCCCGGAAACCGTTCTCACGGAGATGGTTCCGCCGGAGGGCGCGCCCGGCATCATGATTCCCTTTAGCGTGGAAAGGCGGATTGTGGCTGGACGGCTGATCGTCCCCGCAGGACTGACCGTGGGTCGCGGATCCAGTGAGCCCTTCAGTACGCCCTACGAGGTGCGGCCCGAGCAGGGCTACAGCCGCCCGGTGCCGGAGCTGGAGAACATTTTCGAGAGCATTCGCGGTTATACGGCCACCGAGCGTTTCCTGTTCTTCTTCGCGGATACCACTGCCGCCGCGCCCGGGGGTGCGGACGATGGCGTGATCATTCGCTGGGATGGCACCTCCGGTGATGTCGTGAGGCTTGACGTACCCTCCACCCTGGACCTGGCCGAGTTCGAGGTGTTATCCGACAGCCGGGTCTGGGTGCGTGCGGTGGAGAGAGCGACCGACTCCACGGTCATTGGCGAGATCGACTTGGCCGGTGCCTTCGTTGAAACCGGTCGCATTGCAGGTACGCAGCAGGTGCTCGTGTTGCGGCCGATCAGTCCAGCACAGTTCATCGTGGTGGATGGCCTCGCGAGTGACTGGCCGGACGAGCTCATTCTCACAACCGATGGTGGAGACATCGCTGCCTTGGGGGCGATTGCAGACCGTGGTCTGCTCAAGCTGCTGGTTCGTACTGCGGAGATGCCTGAAGGCGGCTTGGTTCTGCACGTTGATGACGGTATGACCGAGTTCACGATCAAGTTCGATCCCGATATCGCGGCCTTTGCCTATTACACCAGCACGAACGGCGACCAGGTTAACGCAGCGCAAGAGGGCTGGATTGCCGCCCGCGGTGCCGATGGCTTCGAGTTCGCGATTCCGACTGAGACATTTACCACGGGCGCGATGTTGAGCATTACCGCGACTTTGGCGGATCTCAACGACGATGATGATCGGGTGAATGTGGAGGACACAGGGGCAAGCATTGGCCCTGCGCTATATACGCTGCCTTGATTGAGAGGGCGCTGGCCGTAATGTACCGTGATTGGCGGTGCGTTACGGCCTTCGGCCTAACACACCCTACATTCAGCCGTGCCCAATGCCCATGGAGAATGACGTGCCCACCCATCCGTCGTGCTGCATGCCCCGTGCCCATTGCGGATGCGGATGACGTGCCCGTCGGCCGTGCCCGCCGTGGGTCCGGTAGGGTGCGTTAGCGCGAAGCGCGTAACGCACCGCCTCAGCGCTCGCTGAACCCCTCAACCAAACCGTCGCAGCGCGTCCAGCAAATGCCCGTTGAACACCTGCGGGGCTTCCATCTGCAGGAAGTGCCCTGAGTCGGGCATGACCGTCTCGGTCATGTGCGCGCTCCAGCGTTCCCGCGAACTCTCGGGAATCAGCTTGCCGTTGATGGCGTGCACGGGGCACTGCATCCGCTCGAACGCCGCAGCCGGGCTCCAGGCCAGCAGGGATTTCCACAGCGGCAGGGCCCAGGCGGGATCGGCTTGGGCCATTTCCGTCCGCAATCGCTCTTTCAGCGTGTCCGGCGTGATCTCGGTGCTGGTGTTCTCCACCAGGGCAGCAATTGCCTCGGAAAAGTCGTCGCGGAACGACTTGTGAATCTGCTCCTGGGTGTCGGCATCCAGGCCGCCGTAATCGATCACGAAAGTATCCGCCAGGATCACGCCCCGGGCCTGCTGATCGAGCCGTGCCGCTGCCTCCAGCGCTACCGCACCCCCCATGGAGTGCCCCACCAAGATGACGTCAGCTTCCGCATGCTCCGCCACGAGTTGGCAGACATCCTCCGCCAGCCCCTCGATAGTCCAGTCAGCCCGGTCGGGTGCGGGCGTGTCGCCGTGGCCGGGCAGGTCGGGCGCCAGCACGGGGTATTCACCGGGCAGCGCCTCGATCTGGGGTTCCCAGTAGGCGCGGCGGCAGGTCCAGCCGTGGATGAAGAGCACGGTAGGTTTGTCGGCGTTGCCATCACGCACGCTCACCGTCATGGGCTGGCCGTCGGCGGTGCGGGCGGTCACTTGTCTCACTGCAGTGTCTCCTTCGACTTATCGTGTTTTTTTGCGTCGCTGCCCCATTGCGCGAGCCCGGACGCTTTCAATGCCACCTCGGTGGATGGAGCCGTTTAAGCCGGCAACGCGGATTCAGCCCGACAGGCCGGACTCAACAGAATCTGCCGGGTCAGTGCCGCCTGTCGGTGCGCACCGGTCTTGCGCATGGCGGCCTTGAGCTGGGTCCGCACCGTGTGCACGCTGATGCCACAGTCCCTCGCGATCTCCTCCAGGCTGTCGCCCAGTGCCACCGCTGTGGCAGCGCGGGCCTCGGCCTCCGTCATGCCATAGAGCGCGGCCAGCGCCGCCTGGTCGATTTTCGGCATCATCGATGGGTCGTAAATGAACACTGCGGCGAAGCCGCCGCTGCGGGGCATCCACTCGCTGCACTCGCCCTCCGGATGGATTGGGGTGACGATCAGCCTTAGCGGTTCCCCGGCCTGGCGCCGAACCAGCACGTCGCCGCCGGCAGAGCCAGTCCGGCCGATGGCGGTCCCGAGACAGCTCCGGATCATGCGGTTGACGCGCTGGGTGTCGACGTCCAGTTCGCACTGCACCATGCCGCCGCTGGGGGCGGGCAGGGCGCCGCGTTGGATCAATGCCTCGGCGTCCGGTGAGATCCAACGCACCATGCCCCGCTCACCCAGCAGGATGTACGGCAACCGATACCGACTCGCCGCAGCCGCGATGGCGCTGCGCTGCGCATATTCCGCCGCCATGGTTCGGTTGATGAACAGCGCCCGGCGGAAGTGGGGGATCAGCGAATTGATCGCATCGGTTTCAATTTCGTTGTAGTGGCCCTGGTCGTGAGTGCGCTGGACGAGCAGTTGCACGGTCTGCCCGCCGGCCTGGTCAATCGTGCCGCAGACACCGTGGTGGATGTCCAAGCCTTTGGCCCAGTCGTTAAAAAACTCGGTGCGGTAGAAGCTTTTCTGGTCGCAGGAGAAGTGCAGATACGTTGAATACAGGCGCCCTGGCCGCTTGCGACCCAGTTCTGTGCGCCAGGGGCAACAGTTCACGAAATGATCCACGTAGCGCTGGTGCGCGGCGTCGTCGGTATTGACCTTGATGCTGGTCAACACGTCTGAAGCCGAGTCATCCATGATCAGCAGTCGCGAAGACCGCGACACGGTTAGCGCAACCAGATCCTCCAGCACCTGCTGCCATAACGCGGGCTGCGCGGCGGCAAGATAGATGGATTCGATAACCGATGTGGCATCCTGCCGTCCGGTCGGAAAAGCCTGGACGACTGCATTCACCCCCGAATACCCCCCATTTGGTTCGGAGTTGTACTTATTATCTACTGCCGACCATAACCAAATACCGCCGGCCCCACAACGGAACTGTTCCACAACTTGCGTGTTATAGCCGTGACGGTGAGTATGCGCAGATGAGCATGTCAGTTTCATTGACAACCCCAGGGCAGGAGCGCAGAGCATGAACATACTCGTGACCGGCGGCGCCGGTTACATCGGCACCCACGCGGTCGTTGAACTGCAGAACGCGGGCCATGCCGTCACTGTGCTCGACAACCTCTCCAACAGCTCTGAAGAGGCGTTGGCGCGGGTAAGGCGGATTAGCGGGACCAGTCCTGCGTTCGTCAAGGGCGACATACGCGACCGCGATTTGCTTGACAGGCTGTTCGCCGACACTGCCTTCGACGCCGTCATGCACTTCGCCGGGTTGAAGGCCGTGGGGGAGAGCATGCGTCAGCCCCTGCGCTACATCGACAATAACGTCGGCGGCACCATCACCCTTTGCCAGGCCATGGATGCAGCAGGCGTGCGCCGCATCGTATTCAGCTCATCGGCCACCGTGTACGGCGACCCCGAGACGGTTCCCATTGCCGAGACCGCGCCCATCGGTGAGCCCACCAATCCCTACGGCCGCTCCAAGCTCATGGTCGAGCAGGTGCTGCGGGATTTGAGCCGGGCCGACGAGCGCTGGTCGGTGGCCTTGCTGCGGTATTTCAACCCGGTGGGCGCCCATGAAAGTGGCCTGATCGGCGAAGATCCGCTGGATACCCCCAACAATCTCATGCCCTACGTGGCCCAGGTGGCGGTGGGGCGGCTGCAGAAGCTTTCGGTGTTCGGTGACGACTACCCCACCGACGACGGCACCGGCGTGCGCGACTACATCCACGTGGTGGACCTGGTACTGGGGCATCTGCGGGCGCTGGAAATCATCGCCGAAAAACCCGGAGTACACATATGGAACCTGGGTACGGGGCAGGGCTATTCCGTGCTGCAGATGATCCGCGCCTTCGAGGCGGCCAGCGGCCGGCGCATTCCCTACGAAATCGCCCCCCGCCGTGACGGCGACATCGCCGCCTGCTACGCCGACCCCACCAGGGCCGCGCAGCAACTCGGCTGGACAGCCCGCCACGACCTCGCCCGCATGATGCAGGACACCTGGCGCTGGCAGCAGCAGAACCCGCAGGGGTATCGGGGGGAATGACGGACGGCGTAGCCAGCGAATTGCCGGCGCGCTTTTTCGGCATTCGTCACGCGTTGGGTGCTCCTACCACCGCCGGTTCGGTGCGTTACGCGCTGCGCGCTAACAGCACCCTACGGCGGGCACGGCCACCCGTCGGGCACGGCCTCACGTAGGGTGCGTTAGGCCGAAGGCCGTAACGCACCGGTTCGGCGTTCATTCTGCCTCCGCCCCCCGCTTGTACACCCCGTACAAATCATCCAACCGCTCATCGATCAGCTTGTCGATGTGGGCGATTTCCTTCGGCTTGAGATGCTTCACGTACCCGCCGGCCCGGCCCTCGCGGGTCTTGTACGTGGTTTCGTCCTTGGCGTCCCGTGGGGCGAGACGGCCGCTGCCAAGCGCATTGGTTGCCTCCATTTTGCGCATGTTGTCGAAGCTGCACTCATCCGCCGCACGCTGCAGCGTCTCGTCGCTGATGTCGTCCACACCCAGCAGTTCGAAGGCCCGGCGCAACTCGCGCACCGCGTCCTCGTGCAGGTCTTCGTACGTCATCAGCAGGAACTCCGACGGCACGGCCCTGTTTTCCGCCCAGATGTTGTAGAAGGCGATATTGGTCTCGATGCTGCCCACCGGGTGGTAGACATACTCCTCGATGCTGCCCTCGAAGTTGATGTTCCGCTTGGTCTTCTGGAAATACGCCGAGACCGTCACGTCCCGTGGGTCCCGAACCAGGAAGATCACCTTCTTGCCGGCATAGAGCGACTTGTCCCGCTCCAGCGCCTCGGCCCGCTGGAATTCGGGGCCCCCGTCGTGGTGCTGCAGGATCAGCGGCAGGCCGGGCACCTTCTGACGAAAACGGCGCAGCTTCAGCGGCCGATTCACCGTGACGCCGTAGTGATACTCCAGCGCCTTGGCAATCATCAGGCAGAGCCAGGTCCGCCCGCACTTGGGGAACGAGACAATGTGCACGTCGGCATTGCGCATCAGCCACTTGCGGCGAATTCGACTCCAGTATTTGACGAGCACCGGCGCGCTCCGTTGTCTGCTGGTGAGGGTTGGCAAAGTCTACCGATTCGGGCGGTCGGCGGACACCGCCTCAGCCATGGCGAGCGATGATAAACTTCGAACCCACGCCACCGGTCCCCATCACCTCATGGAGCCACGCTTGCCACGCCCGCCGATTGCCCTGTTGTTCGCGACCTCCGGCCACAGCGGCGTGGATCGCGTGGTGGCCAACCTGCTGCCGGAGTTCGGCCAGGTCGACCGGGAGTTCCACCTGCTCGTGATTCGCGGCCACGGACCGGCCATCCCCGCGGATCTGCCGGACAATATTCGCGTCATTCGCCTGCCGGTGGGTACCAAGAAACTCGTGCTGCCGCCCTTGCTCTGGTACCTGTTCCGTCATCGCCCCGAGGCTCTACTCACCGCCAATCATCAGCTCAACCGCGCTGCGCTGCTGGCCCGCCGTCTGAGCGGCGCACCGACGCGCATCATCATTCGCATGGGCATGTCGGTCACGGCCATGGGCGAGGATATGTCGCCCCGTGCGCGGGATGCGCTGTTCGCCTCCATGCGCCGCTGGTACCCCGCTGCGGATGCCGCAATCACGCCCTCGCAGGGTGTCGGTGACGACCTCATCCGCATCGCCGGCGTACCCACGGAACGGCTGCATGTGGTGCGAAACCCAATCCTGAACAGCCGCTTCCATGCCCTGGCCGAGGAGCCGCTGGAGCACCCCTGGTACCGTGATGCCGACCGCCCCGTAATACTGGGTGTCGGCTCGCTGGAGCCGCGCAAGGATTTCGCTACGTTGATCGGGGCCTTCGCCCTGGTGCGGGCGCAGCGCCCGGCGCGGCTCGTCATTCTGGGCAAGGGCCGGGAACGCGAGTCGCTGCTGGCGCTGGCGCAATCGCTGGGTGTTGCGGAAGACGTGGATCTGCCGGGCTATGAGCCGAACCCCTATCGCCACATGCGGCAGGCGAGTCTTTTCGTGCTGGCATCGCGCCGCGAGGGGGCTTCGGCCGTGATCGTGGAGGCACTGGCCTGCGGCACCCCCGTGGTATCCACCGACTGCCCCAGCGGCCCCGCCGAGACCCTGCAGCAAGGTCGAATCGGCAAGCTGGTTCCCGTGGGCGATCACGAGGCCATGGCCGCGGCCATGCTGGCGACGCTGCATGCCCCGTCGGACGGCGCTTTCCTGCGTGCCGCCGTGGCCGATGACCGGGCGGATGTGGTGGCGCAACGGTATCTGGCGGCGATGGGTTTGAACGAATGCATGTAGTGCCGGAGACCCCGATGTTATGATCGGCGGCTTATGAGTAGACCCCTCCCGGCAATCAAGCAGGTCAAGCAGGAAATCCGGAACGCCTCCGGAAGACCGATTGTGGCCTCCGAGTCATTTGAGATTTACAAGCGAATTCTTCGCTACGTGATTCCGTATTGGCGGCTCGGGATCTTGGCGATCATTGCCATGTTGCTCGCCGCGGCTGGCCAGGCTGCCTTCGCCTGGATTGTACAGCCATTGGTGGACGGCACGTTTATTGATCAGGATCCGGGTGCGAGAACATGGGTGCCACTTGCGCTGGTGGGGATCTTTCTTTTTCACGGCCTGACCATGTTCAGCTCTGACTACACCATGGCGTGGATCGGTCGGAATGTGGTCGCCGATATGCGGCAGGCTGTATTCGAGAAGTACCTGGTTCTACCAACAGCCTATTTCGACAAGGGCGCTCTGGGCTTTCTCAAAGCCAAGCTCACATACAATGTGAATCAGGTTGCGGATGCCGCCTCCAAGTCCGTGGTCATACTCATACGTGACACCTTCACGATCATCTTTCTCGTTGGTTACATGATCTACCTTGCCGGATGGTTGGCATTGGTATTCTTGGTGCTGTCGCCGCTATTGGGCGTCATAATTCTTTGGGCAAACAAACGTTTTCGAAAGATCGCTCGCAGATTGCTGAGCACAGTGGGGGGGATTGGACAGGTCGCCGAAGACACACTTCGCGGCCACACGGAAGTCAAAGTGTTCGGAGCGACGGATCAGGAAGCGGCCCGCTTCCGCAAGATCAACGACAACCACAAGAGACAGCAGTTGCGCTATGTGATGGTCAAGTCCATGACCGAGCCAATGGTGCAATTCGTTGCGGTGGTCAGCCTGGCGATCGTTCTCTATCTGGCCACCATGGAGGCGGTCATGTCCACGATTACGCCTGGCGGCATTCTGTCATTCATTACGGCGACTGCGCTCATGATGGCGCCGCTGAAGCGTGTGGTGAAGGTCAATTCCGAAATACAGAAAGCGTTGGCTGCTGGAGAAAGCCTCTTCGAAATGCTGGATCTGGAGCCGGAGCCGGATTTCGGGACCATTCCGCTGGAAAGGGCGGAAGGTCATGTGATTTTTGACTCGGTACGCTTCAAGTATGAAGCGAGCGTGTCGGATGTCTTGCAGGACATCAGTTTCGAGATACGGCCGGGGGAAATCGTGGCCCTGGTGGGGCGCTCGGGGAGTGGAAAATCCACCATTGCAAGCCTGCTCCCCCGATTCTATGAGCCGACAGGCGGGCGTATTCTCCTTGATGGCCGGTCGATTACCGAGTACCCGATGCGGGACTTGCGGCGCCAGATATCCGTCGTCACCCAACAAGTCGTGCTCTTCAATGACACGGTTGCCAACAATATCGCATATGGGATGCCTGAAAACGCGTCGATCGATCAGTTACGCGAGGCTGCCAGATCGGCCAATGCGCTCGACTTCATTGAATCGCTGCCAAACGGGTTCGATACCTATATCGGTGACAACGGGGTGATGCTCTCGGGAGGGCAGCGTCAGCGGCTGGCCATCGCACGTGCCCTCATCAAGGATGCTCCAATTCTGATCCTGGATGAGGCAACGTCCGCCCTAGATACTGAGTCGGAAAAGATGATCCAGGATGCACTCGATCGCTTGATGAAGTCGCGTACAACGCTAGTGATCGCGCACCGCCTGTCCACGATTGAGGAAGCCGATCGCATCGTGGTTATTGAAGCTGGCAAAATCGTCGAAGTAGGCAAGCATGACGAGTTGCTTGCTCGGAACGGTAGCTATGCACAACTTCACAGCCGGCAGTTCGCCGAGGCGTGACCCAAGCTGCTTCGTTTGGACTGTCAGAACCCGCAGGACACTATCTGAACCGTGAAAAAGAGATTACGTAAGCTGGCAAACAGCATTTCCTTGCACATGCCATCGAGGTGGCGTGTGCAATCAATCGGGGATATAAGAGTTCGCCCACCCAGAAATATGGGGCTCGCCTTGGAGGTGCGTCCTGCGATCAGTGAGCTCTGGATGAGAACTCTGCTTCGTTCGCTTCCGTTCGAAATCCGAACCTTTGTCGATGTTGGTGCGAACATTGGGCAGTCTTTGCTGAGCTACAAGTCAGTGTGTCCGGAAGGTCGTTATGTGGGATTCGAGCCGAATCCTTTTTGCGTGGTCTATGTGCATGAACTTGCAAGCGAGAGTGCTATTCGTAATTTTGAGATTGTTCCGGCAGGGCTGTCGGACGAGCCGCGAGTTGCTAGTTTGCACGTCGGCAGGAGGAATCTGACCAACTCCGGTGCGACACTAGAGACGGATCTTAAGGACGTTGCGCGAAAAGTTGCTCATCCCGTTTGCCTCTATCGACTGGACGATATTTCGGATGAGTTCGGGTTCGAGAAGGGCGGGTTGGTCCTCAAGATCGACGCGGAGAGTCACGAATCCAAAGTTTTTCGGGGGGCGTCGTCATTTATCGGCGCATTGCAGCCGCTAATCATTGCTGAAGTGCTCCCTCCGCGCGACTCAAATGATGTCGGCCGCATGGAAAACATAAGTGAAATAAACGCGCTGCTCGAATCCCTGCAATACGAAATCTATAAGATATCAATTACTCCGGATCGTGACTTATCTGTATTGCAGAAGATTGACTACATTCCTGCGGAGCCAGTGAGTAAAGAACTGAAAGAATTCAATCGGGATTACGTTTTTGCGCCAAAAAGCCTGCATTCTGAGCTTCTTAAGATCAAACTCGCGCGATCTGGCGAATCTGGTTGACAAAGTCCCCATGTCCATGGCGGTTCTTAATGGTCTTTGCCGCGTTTTGTCCCAGTGCGCGAGTATAGTCTTTGTCCGATAGCAGGGTGTGCAGCGTATCCCTGAACGCTTCATAAGAAGCGCGCGGGAAAATCAATCCGTCTTTACCATGGCTGATGTATCCGCATGCCCCGACACCATTGGATGCGATCACGGCGCAACCTCTGGCCATGGCTTCCACGACGGAAATCCCCAGCAGTTCCTTCGTTGACGGCAGAACAAAAATGTCCGCTTGCAAGTAGAGTTCCGCCATCTGTTCATGTGGCAGATCTTCCTGTAGCTCAACGCTCCCGCGATGGCCTGCTGCGGCGAGTGTCTCTTTGACCTTTTGATAATAGTCTTGACTGCGCTTGCCGGGTCGGGTGGTGTGGCTGTCGTCGCCTGCACCTGCGACGAGTAGGCGGTAGGGGTGCCCTGATTCCTCAAGCGCCTGCAGGACCCAAAGATGGCGCTTTTTCTCGTTGGCCAGCCTGCCTACCATCAGAACGGTCGGGAGCCCGTCCTTGAAGTACGGTCGTCGCTCTATGTCGTCAGGAACCGGCATGGGAACATGGATCCAATGCCTCCAGAGGCGTGGCACTTCGCCTTTTCCCAGTGTCGTCGTTATGCCGACTCTCGGGTGGCCCTGACGGAATCGCCGGAAGGCCTTGCGCAACTCGCGGTGAAACGGCTTGAAGCCTTTTTTACGCAAGTATGCGCGTTGATCATAGTAGATGGCCTTGGCGCCGAGCCCTTTTGCCGCTTTCACGATTCTGCGATAGCTGTCTTCCTTGCTACGGATGATGACGAGATCGGGTCTGATTTCCCGCGCAATAGCTTCGGCTTCGGACTGGCTGACGGCATTCTCGGGCACGATGCGTGGCTTGACACGCTCAACACGATTGACGGAATCGCCACCGGTTATCACGGTGACGTCGTCCCCCGCAAGACGAAACGCCTCGACCCATTCCGTCAGGTTGGGGTGAAAGCGTCCAACTAGTATCAGCACCCGCATTATTTGCCCTCGAACGAATAATTGAACTCATTGATCTCCCGCAGAAAGAGAGATTCCACGCGATCCTGATCGCCGGTTCCGTAATATGCCTGCCAGGGTTTCGGATAACGCCGCCGCTTCTCTGACGCAGCAAGCTCCACGTTCTCGAGCCCGATCTGCAGCATAGCGTTGCGGAAATCTTCTTTGAGATTTTCGTACCGGCCGATGAAGTCCACCGCGATATCATCATCAATGGTGTACATCGGCCAGTTGTCATGTTTGACGTCGCCGGCTTCTGCCTCGGCCTTCACGCCGTCAAGGAACTCGCTGAAGCTTGGCGGCTCCGCCATCAATCTGGTCTGGTAGAGATAATCAGAGACGGCGCGCTCGTAAGGATTACGAACGAAACAGAACTTGAAGTATTCGTCCCAGGTCTTGCCCAGCGAGGCACGAACTTCCACCGCTGTCGGGTGGGACGATGAGGAAAGCCCCAACTCGCGCTTATGGCGCTTCTTCAGCACCTTGTTCATCGCCGAGCGCCAGTCCCGACGCTTCATCGATGCCGAGAGCAGTTCGGCGATCCCCGCCGGTTTCGCGAGTTCGCGCAGTATCCATCTCTGGAACGGCGAGCTGTCTTTCAGCACCTCGTGCAGGCTGCCCAGCAGCAGATCGTCCGGGCCGAGGTGAGGTGCCAGCGTCACCTTCATTGAACTGCCGGCGACCTTGCGGCAATGAATGAATATGAACCGGTGCCGGTGGCTGATGATCATTTTCTGGCAACCATCAACTCAGAAAGGCTCCGGACTGTAGCCGAACGCCGCGAAATCGTCGCTATAGAGGTTGCGAACGATCTCCGTCTCTTCTGGCCCGTAAAGGTCGCGGAGGCGGGAGTCAGCCCCCGTGGCATGATGCTGACGGCTGAGCAAGGGGGCGCTGCGCTGGTAAAGCATCTGGGTCATCGCGTCCAGGTCTTCCACCAGGTTCTCCATCCTGCCGACAAAGTGCAGGCGCTCAGGGGGAATCGGGCAAATGTGCGTCTGCGGCATCCAATGAATGTCGGCATGCAGCCCGCCATCACGCAGGAACTCGCAGAAACGCAGAAACGAAGGCTTCGGACCGAGTCCAAGGCGCTCCGCCGTCCGGCCCTTGGCGATCTTGTAAAAGTAGGCGGAAGCGAGACGCGTAAACGGGTTGCGCACGAATATGCAGCTCTTGTAGCTCTTCAGTGCTTCGTAGGCCTGCGAACTGCTCAAGTCCGACGGCGACAGGAAGACATGCCGCATCGTTTGTTTGCGCAATAATTGCTTGCGCTCGTCTGCGCTGTAGCGCTCCAGGTCTTCCGTCCCGAGTCCCTTTTCACACAGCCAGAGGGTCGTCAGTAGGGTGGTGTTGGCGCACTTCGGAACACGCACAAAAATGAACTTCCTCTCTGAACTGACGACGATCCTGGAATCGATCGAGGGAAGACTGGCCGTCCGCTGCACTGGATGACGCAGGGAGTAGACGCCCGAGCGCCGATAGAACGGGTGAAGCCCATAGCGCAGGGACTTGAAGCGTTGTGAAGTCGTGGGTTTGAGAGTGCCTTCAGCCATCTGCTCTGTTCGGTCATTGGTCTGGGCCTGGCGTGATGCCTAGCTGGTCTCGAGATGCCGCATGGTACCCTAGCAACTGGAATCCGTCAGTGGTCACCAATATCAGGATGGAAGTGTTCGATTTGTACCGACATCATGCTGAAAGTGGCCTATGTGCACGACTTACGCGCATCGGCTTGAGGGTCAGCCGGGATTCGAGCACGCTTTGACAACTTTTCGATACTAAAGAATCGACTGGCCATGCACCTGCGCAGAACCATCAGCGAACACCTCAACCCTCTGCTCTCAACCCTCGACGGCCGCGTTGCCCGTCACCGCGTTGATCCGCGGATTCTGGTGTCCGAACCCCAGGGCTTCGTCTTTTACCGCATCCCCAAGGCCGGTCACTCCACGGTGGGGAATACCCTGTTGCACTATGACCCATCCGTGACCGATGCGCAGCGTAGCGAGCTCAGCGCCGCCGGGGACAAGATCGGGGTCTATCTGAGGCCGCGGGAGATTGGCATCCGCCGCTCCCGTATTGCCTGGCGGAAGTACTTTCTGTTCACTTTCGTGCGCAACCCTTTCCATCGAACGCTTTCGGCGTATCTGGACAAAGTGGTCCGCGACCGGCCGCCGGCGGCGAAGAACCTCGGCAATTCGCCGACGCGGGATGACGGTTCGGTGATAGGGTTTTCCGAGTTTCTCGACCAGCTTGAGCAGGGCGCGCTCTACACCGGGCCGCACTGGGCGCCGCAGGTGAGCCTACTGCCGAAGGACCGGTCACGGCTGAATTTTATCGGCCGCCTTGAACGTATCGACGCCGATTTGCCGCGCCTGGTCAATGAACTGTTCGGCGTGGAAGCGAACGCCGAGGTCAAGAGCTGGGACCCGCACCGCACGGATTCCTCCGCCAAGTTGGCGAAGTATTACGATGACAATGCCATCGACCGCGTACGCCATCTGTTCCGGGAAGACTTCGAAGCGTTCGGCTACTCGACTGATCCGGATAAACCGTTACCCGCTGCCTGAACACCGCTGGATTTGATACCCATCACCTGCAGGTACTGCAGGGCAACCTTGTCACTGCGAAAGCGGTCGAGGCCGCGGGCCAGGGTTTCCTGTGTGGGCGGGTTGTCCAGCGTGTCGAGCATCGCCTGCGCCAAAGCATCCGCATCGCCCACGGTCACCAGCGGCCCGATTCGCCCGGCCTGCAGGATCTCCATCGGGCCGGACGGGCAGTCCGTGGCGACCGCCGGCAGGCCCGCGGCCAGCGCCTCAATCAGCACATTGGCCAGTCCCTCGTAGCGGGATGACAGCGCGAACAGCGACCCCCTTGCCAGGTAGGGGATGGGGTCGCTGACGTAGCCGGGCAGGTCCACATCGTCGCCGACACCGGCTTCTCGTGCGCAGGTGATCAATTCGTCGTGCAAGGGCCCGTCGCCGAGGATGATGAGGCGGGCTTCACGCTGCTGGCGCACCTTGGCAAAGGCGCGAATGAGCATGGGGAAGTCCTTTTGCGGCGTGAGCCGCCCGACGCCGATGATGACCGGGGGGCCGTCGCCCTGCAGCCAGGGGTGATCCACCGGGTGAGTTTTGCGCTCTGCGATGGAGGGCGTCACCGTGGGGTTGTAGATCACCTGCACCTTTTCGGGCGGGATGCCGAAGTTCTCGATCAGATCGTCCCGCACGCCGCCGGAGACGGCAATCAGTCGATCCGCGTAACCGTAAAGCCATCGGGCGCTTCGCCGCTTCATGGGGCGACGGAGGGTGAAACTGAGCGTGTTGGTGATTTTCACGAAGATCGGCACGTCGGTGCGGCTGAGTATGCGGGACAGGATGGCGACCTTGGCGGAGTGATCCTTGGCGGTAAGCAGGGCGGCAGGCCGCTCATGCTTCAGGAACCGGGTGAGCTTCATCACGCTGTCGAGCTTGCCGCCGCTGCCGAGGTCGACAATCTCCACTTCCTTGGGCAGTTCATCGGGATAGGGCACGACTCCACCCCGGGTGAGGATGAGTTGCGGCTGCACCCCAAGCGCCAGGAACTCGTGGCAGAGAATCATGATCTTGCGCTCGATGCCCCCCCAGGCCTTGAACGGGGCAAGTATGGCGAGGCGGGGTCGGGTCAAGGTGGAGGTCTCCGGTGTGTGATGGGCCGCAATTGGTATGGTACGCAGTTGGATGTGGTTGCGGCTATGTTCGTGCGCTGCCGCGGTGCGTTACGCGCTGCGCGCTAACACACCCTACCGAAGGCATTGCCCGCCGTAGGGTGTGTTAGGCCGAAGGCCGTAACGCACCACAACCAATCCCTCAAAGATGCCGACCGCCCAACACGCCCGCCAACCCCTCCGCAAGCCGACGCGTGGCCTCATCCTGCCCCAGCGTCGCATCGATCTTGATGACCGGGATGTCGCGGTCGCCGCAGACTGCGGCCGCCAGCTCGCAAATCTCCAGCGACGGTTCCACCATGGCCTCGAAACGGGTCACGGCCGGATTGCGCTGTCGCAGGCGCTCGGTAATGACATCCGCCGGCGCGGTGATGAACACAACCGCTGCCGGCGCAGGCATCAGCCGGAAATACTCGCGAACCACGTCCGCATCGGCACCCTGCCCAAGGCTCACACCGCGCTGGCCCAGCCCCTCGTCAAAGGGGATCACCTCGTCGCCTTCGAGCCGGTCGGCGGCATGGGCCGCCGCCGCGCCGCTCATGTAGCTCTGCAGCCGCTCCAGCGCCAGCGCGGGTGTGTCTGCTGCTTCATGACCGCGCTGCAAGGCCAGTTCGAGGAACGCGGGCCAGGGGGCCTCGGCAGCGCGCAGGGCGCGGAACTCATGGCGGATCAGCTCTTTTTCCAGCTTCGGGCGCATCCAGCGCTGCAAGCCTTTTACCTCGTACAGCCAGGCTTCCAGGCTGCGGCGGGGGCCGGAGATTCCGTGGCGCCGCTGGTAGGCCCACAAGGCAAGCAAGCGTGGTGAGGCCATGGAAAGCCCTTGCCCGGCTAGCGGCTTAGCCAGCCCTCTCAGCAGGGTGGTTTTGCCCACACCGGGCGGCCCGATCAACTCGATGCGACGCATGCCTTACCCCAGTCCGCAGTCTTCCCGCACTTTCTCGCAGGCACTGATGAATTTGTCACGTCGTTTCGCGGAATCTGCCTCGCTGAATTGCGGGCGAAAGGCGTGGGCGATAGGCATGGCGAGCAGGGCGGCCACCCGGTGCGAGGGATGCCACTCACGCCCGGCTGCAGCCCAGAGTTCAGTCAGCGGTCCGTCGTAGGCACCGTCAAGATAGGCCCGGCGCAAGTGGCCGTTCACCGCCGCCGTACCGCGCAGCAGGGACAGTGCATCGTAGAAGAATGGCATCGACTGCGCGCGCTCCAGGTCGATGAGGAGGAGGTTGCCATCGGCCCGCGCGAACACGTTGCCATTGTGGCAGTCGCCGTGGGCACGCAGCATCGGGCAGTTGCCCAGCGTCGCGTCGATGCCCGCACGGTGGGCTTCCAGCGCCCGCTGCAGCCAGGCGGGGAGATTCCAGCGGGCGAGTTCATCCATCGCGTGGGACAGGTCGAACACGCCATCGCAATACTCCGCATGGCGGGTGCAGGCGGCCAGCAGCTGACGGTACACCGGCTCCCAGTGGTGCTCGTCGGCATCACGGATGGGCACGCCGTCGGCGAAACTCTCGCGGACGGCGTGTGCGCCTTCCGCGCTAACCGTCGCCTGTTCGATGTGTGGGCAGGGGAATGACTGCGACAGCCAGGCGGCGTTGTCCACGAGGCGACGGGCGCGTTCGGCGCTGGTGCCCACCCGCAGCATCCAGCGGCGATCGCGGTCCATGAGCAGTGTCCACTCGCCCCGGGGGATCAGCAAATCGCAGCTTGATTGCTCGCCGCCCCGTAGCCGCAGCATTCGATAGCCGGCGTGAGAACCGCCCAGGCTGCGCAGCAGTTGCTGCTGGTAATCGTCCGGAGCACCCCCAGGTGCTGCGGGCAACAGCGCCACGTCGTCGTAGAGCCGCCAGTCGCCGGCCATGAGATCGCCTTCCAGCCACTGCAACTGCCCGCGCAGGCTGCGCTGCGCCTTCCAGCGACGCAGCAGGCGGATCACCGGCGGGGCCCCGCTGGCTGGTCCAGCCCGAAGAAATCGAGATAGGCCTGGGCGGCGGTCTCGGCCCGGAACGGCTTCACGGCCTCCTTGTGGTCGAACTGGGGTACTTCGCCGCGCAGGGTTTGATCGATGCCATCGGCCAAGGCGTCCGGGTCGCGCATGGGCACGAGGATGCCATAGCGCCCGCCGGCCAGAATCTCCCGCGGGCCGCTGGGGCAGTCGGTGGAGACAATGGGGGTGCCGATGCCGAGGGCCTCCATCACCGCGTTCACCAGTCCTTCCCACCGGGAGGACAGGGCAAACACGTCGGCCCGCGCCATCCAGGCGTAGGGGTTGGAAACAAAGCCTGGCAGATCCATGTGCTCTGCAACGCCGAGTTCCCCCGCCAGCGCCTCGAGCTGTTCCTGGTCGCGCCCCTTGCCGACAATGATCAGCCGGGCCTCCCGCCGTTGGCGCAGCTTCGCGAAGGCACGGATGAGTGTGGCGTAGTCCTTTTGCGGCACCAGCCTGCCGGCGGAGAGTATGACGGGGCAGGTCTTGTCCGTGAGCCAGGGGTGATCCACCGGCTCCTTGGCGCGGTTCAGCGTGACCTGTGCCACCGAGCCGCTGTAGATGCGTTCCACGGTCACGCCCTTGAGGCCGACGGTGTTGAGCAGGTCGTCACGTACGCCGTCCGAGACCGCGATCACCCCATCGGAGCGAGGGTAAAGCCGCCGTATTTCCTTGAATTTCTGCTCCCGGCGCCTTGGCTCCTCGGCGAGCTTTTCCGATTCGCCGAAGGTGTTGGGGACGCTGAGAAAGCGTTTCACTCCGGTGTCCGGCAGAAAGCCGGTCTGCGCCAGGATCACGTTGCTGATGTGATTCACCGAGAGGATGACACGGGGCTGCTCGCGGCGCAGGTAGCGCCACAGCGCCAGGGTGGTGGTGAACTTGCCACGGGTGCCCAGGTGCACGCAGCGCACCGAGTCGGGCATTTCGTCCGGGTAGAACATCTCGCCGTCGCGGAAGGTGACGAGTTCAATGCGCCAGCCCTGCTGCGTCCAGACATGGATCTGGTTCATCAGGCGGCGATAGGTGCCGCCCCAGGGTCGAAACATGCCGAAAATCGCGATATCCACCATGGCGGTTCAGCGAGCCTCGCGCCGGGGCTTCAGCCGGCGCAGGAAGAGGGCGGCGCACATGGGCGCGAGGAACGGCGCATAGATGTGCACCGACTGGAAGCGGGTCAACTGGTGCGTGCCCAGCATCCAGACCAGCAGCAGCGCAGTGAAGCTAATGCCAGTGAGCGCCAGCATGTGCACCCGGCGATCCCCCGTGTCCGGCCGGCCCAGTCGGCGCAGGGCCTCGATCACCAGCAAGGCGAGGAACGCCATTATCAGCAACCAGCCCGTCAGGCCAAGTCGGGAGAGGGCCTCCACGTGGGCGTCATGGAAGTGGCCGGAGCGCCCTTCCAGCACGGGGGGCAGCGGCCGCTCCTGCATCAGGTAGTAGGGGTCCGCCGGGCCATGGCCCACCAGCGGCCGCTCCATCCACAGTGTGATGGCGAACACCTTGTAGGCCATGCGTGCGCCGACGTTGGCGTCGTCCATTTCGAAGGCGTCGTCCAGGCTTTCCATGGTCAGGATCTGCTGGATGGCCTCCGCCCGGTCTGTGGCTCGCCGCTCAAGTTCGCCCCAGACCTGGGTGAGGGCAAGGCCCAGCACGATGGCCGCGCAGGCGAGCGCGATCAGCGTCCCCTTGCGCAGCAAGTGGTCCCGATAATGCCAGGCGGCCACTACGCCCAGCGCCAGCAGTGCCACCATCAGCGCCAGCCAGGTGGTGCGCGTCTTGGTGACGAATTCCGCCAGCAGCAGCGCGATCACCAGCACCGCCCAAAGCGCCACGCGCAGCCCGGTGAGCCCCTTCATCAGCGTGCCGCCCTTGTCCGGCCAGCGCCCGATGATCAGCGGCATGAAGGCCAGCAACGCAACCAGCCCCGCAGCCATGATGAAGCCGGACCGGCTGTGCCCGAGCCCGAAGATGAAGCGCCGTCGGCCGGTGAGGGCGTCCTGAAATTCGCCCCAGGACCAGGCCGGCAACACCTCGAACAGCAGCAGGCCGGCGGCCACCGCAATCAATGCGCCGATGGCGTGGCGCACCCAGTTGCCGGTGGCCAGCAGGGCAAGACCGAGTATGACAATGGGCAGGGCGATGGCCCGCACCCAGCTACTGGTGCCGTCCAGGTGCTCGGAGGCGAGTTCCGGCTGGCCGATCAGCGCAGCCCAGAGCCCGCGTGCCAGCACGTAGATCACGTAGGCCCCACCCAGCCAGAGGATCGGCGCGCGCAGTATCGCGTCGCGATAGCGCAGCGCGAACACCACCGCCACAATCAGCATGACAAGCTGGGAGAGTTGGCCGATGGCGATGCTGCGGGGCGCGAAGAACGCAAACAGGTAAATCGACGCGATGGCGACGTACGCCAGCTTGCCCTCGTCGCTGCGGTGGTCCGGTGCGTTCAAGCGAGTTCCCCGTACTGGTAACCAAGCGTTTCGATCTCCCGCCGGCAGACCCGCGCAATGCGCTCCCGATCCGCGTCGCTCAGGAGTTCGGTGTAAGGCTGTCGCCTGGGCCGGAACCCGCCCTTGGCCCGCTTTTCGGGCAGTTTGAACGAAGCCTCGACGCCCAGGTGCTGGCGGACTTCCTCGAGTTCGGCCGACAGGTTCTCGTAGCGCAGGATGCGGTCCACGGCGACGGTGTCGCTGATTGCGTAGTGGCCCCAGTTGCTGAGCCAGTGCGGTTTGTGGGTCTCGAGCCAGACCAGGTAGTCACTGATGCCGGGGAATTCACTGTCCCGGGGCTTTTCTTCCCAGCGCTGCTTCTGCCAGAAGTAGCGGGACAGGGCACGGTCCCAGGGGTCGCGCTCGATGGTGAAGGTGAAGTAGTCACGCCAGCACTGGTGGCCCACGATGGTGCGGATCTCGGCGGCGGTTGTGTGGTAGCCATACTCGGCCCGTTGCCCGCGCAACAAAAGGCGCTTCCACTCCTTTAAGCCGCGATGGGCGAGCAGCGGCTTGTGATGGTTGGCAGGGCCGAACCCACTCTCCTGCTGCCGCAATGCCTCTTCGCCCCTGTCCTCGCTCAAGCGCGTCACGCAGTCACCCGGCCCGCAGGCGCGGGACAGCGCAATCTCGGCGCTGCTGCCGGCGGTCTTGCGCGTCTTCACGAAAATGAAGCGATGGCTGTGACAGATAATCATTGCGCGCGAGTCTCGGCAGCGGCGGTCATGGTGTCAAGCGTCTGGCCGTGCCTTCGCTTACTGTTATTGATGAAAATGCGGTAACTTGCCCGCCATGAGCGCCCGCCCGCCCGTCATTATTATCGGCATGCATCGTGCCGGCACCAGCATGCTCACCCGCACCATGCAGGGCTTCGGCTTTTTCATGGGGCGGGGCACCACCCGTAACGAGGAATGCCGCTGGACCAACGCCATCAACGAGTGGCTGTTCCGCCAGGCGAGCGCCACCTGGGAGCGGCCGCTGGGCTTCGATGCGCTGCTCACGGATGCAACGGTGCGACGGGCGGTCACGGATTATGTCGCCGGTATCACCCGCGGCCCGGCAAGTATTGGTTATCTTGGCCTCAAGCGCTGGCTGCGGCACCGCTCCATGCATGAGCTTTCTGAGCCCTGGGGCTGGAAGGACCCGCGCAACAGCTTCACCCTGCCCATCTGGCTGGACGTATTTCCCGATTCCCGGGTGCTGCACATCCTGCGCCACGGTGTGGACGTGGCCCAAAGCCTGCGCGTTCGCCGGGAGCAGGCGGTGTCCGCGTCCATCGGCCGCTTCCAGGCAGCCCGGGCGCGCTACCTGAACAACCCCTTCGCGCCCAAGCGCAGCGGCTTCGCCCATTCGCCCCGGGTCGGTGAACTGCAGGGTGGGCTGGACCTGTGGTCGGAGTACACCGGACGGGCATCGGAGCATGTGCGCGCCCTGGGCCCCGAGCGGGCGATGGAACTGCGCTACGAGACCCTGCTGGAGTCGCCGGAGGAGCATCTGCGACGGGTTCTGGACTTCTGCGGGCTGGATGTCTCTGACGACGCATTGGCGGAGGAGGCGGCGCGCTACCGGCCTGACCGGGCCTATGCGTATCGTGGTGATTCGGGCCTGCGGGATTTCGCCGCCGGCGTCGCGCCGGCCCTTGAGGCCCACGGCTATGGTCCCTGAGCCCGGATACGCCGACCGCTCGTCCTGCGAACGTGACTCCCCGGCGGGCGGACCATGGCCCATGCGCCTCTCGGCGGCTAAGCTGCTCTCGGGAGTCACGATTTGCCGGCAAGGAGGGCCATCGCCATGTCTATCCGCACGCTACTGATCACTGTACTCGCACTGTTCCCGGCGTTCGCTTACGCCCAACTCAACTTTGGCCCCGATTCAACTGGTGCTGTCATTGCGGATGTGGGCGAGGACGGTCGGGCGAGCATTGCCATGAGCGTCTTGACGCTGGGTGGCGGCACGTCACCGGATGTGCTCATCGCCGGACGGGCGGAGCAGCAGTTCGCCCCCGCCGCGGCGCTGCTGCGATATACCGCTGACGGGGCACTCGACACCGACTTCGGCGCTGACGGACTCGTACTGACCGATTTCTCCGATATAGCCGGTGTGGCCTTGACCGCGGGCACGCCAGTGCTGGTGCTCGACGATGATGACGGTGGGCTGTTCGTTATCGCCACTGCGTCAGCGCCGGACCGGATTGCCATCCTGCGCTATAGCCAGGGCGGGGAGCTCGACACCGCCTTCGGCATCAATGGCGGGGCCATTCTCGATGTGTCGGACGGTGCCGCTGCCGACCGCGTGGCGGCCGCAGCGCTGGATGCCGCCGGCCGTATCGTGCTGGTGGGTCGTCGCGATTTCGCGGTTGAGCGGAGCCGGGCCGCCGTGTGGCGGGTGCTGCCCGATGGGACACCGGATGACTCATTCGCCGATGACGGCGTCTGGTCCGGTCCGGCGGCCGCCGTTGTATCCAGTGACTTCAACGCCGTGACGCTGCGTGACGGCAACGGCATTATCGCCGGCGGTGCCGCGCAGCAGGGAACCGAGGTGGTTTTCGATCGCGCCGGGACTCTGCGGGGGGACTTCATCGTGCAACTGGATTCCGCCGGCGAACCCGTGGCCGATTTCGGCGAGAACGGCGAAGTCTACATTCTCGGCCAATTCGACGAGGCAGATGTTGTCAATGCGGTGATCTATGCCCTGGCACTGCGGGGCGACATGATCATCTACAGCGGAACGGCGAACTACGGCGCCGGAGCCGACGGGCCGGGCTCCCTGGGCGTCATCGACGCGGATACAGGCGCCACGAATGACGAACCCGGGGTTCTGGGCGGCCAGTCCCGGGTCCAGCTTCTGCCCGGAGGGCAGTTCGCCCAAGGTCGCGACATCGCCGTGCTGGGCAATGGCGATATCGCCGTGGTGGGCGCCGGGCAAACGGGGGCGGACACCGGCACCAGCCTGCTCATCACCCGTTTCGGCAATGATCAGGATGGCGATTTCGTGCAGTTGGATGACGGCCAGCTTTACCGCGACATCTCACCGGAGACTGCCTCCGGTGGTCTGGCTGCCGTTGCCTACGGCGACAATGCGGTCGGCATCGCCCTGGCCGGTTTCGCGCAGAACCCGAACCGCACGAACCGCATGATGGTAAGCCGGACTTTCTTCGAGCCGCCGCCGGATGATGGCGGCAATGGCAATGGCGGCAACGGCGTGGGGCCGGACAACGGCGGGCCCAACCCCATCGGTGGTGGCGGCAGTGGCTCGGCAGTCGGCGGCGGCGCGTTCGGCGGCCTCGGCCTGGTATTGCTCGGCCTCCTGGGGCTGGGTCGCCTGCTTTTTCTGCGACGAACTGGGGGCTGAATGCAGGACTGGACGGTGGTGCGCGCTCTGTACGACGACTGCGGTCGTGCTGGCGTGCTGCGGCGCCTGTTGTTCTCGAACCTGCTGAGCGTGTCCGGCGTGATGATGCTCGCCTTCATCGCCCTCGCCTTGGTGGTGCTGCTGGCTGCACCCTGGCTGCTGTCGGGCTACATGGCCGCGCTGGCGGTGGCCATCCTCATGCCGCTGCTGATGTGGCTGGGGGCGCTGATTCTGGACGAGCGCATCCGCGCGGCGTACCCCGAGCACAGTCTGGCCCGCCGCCCGTTGCTGGCTGCCTACCGGCGCGGGTTTTTCGGCGTCCGCTACCTGGAGTTTCTTGACCGCCTGCGTCTCTCCGGCCTGTTCGACCCGGCGGCGCTGCAGACCGCGCTGCGTTGCTGCGAGGCGGAACTGGCACTGCAGAACACGCCGGAGATGCGCCTGTCGCGGGCCCGGCCCATCTGGCTCGCACTGCTGGCGGTGGCCCTGCTTGCCGGCGCACCGTACCTGGCCCAGTGGTATCCCGAGTGGGTACCGCTGGTGGAGGGTGTTGCCGTGGTCTTCGCGATACTGGCGGTGCTGTTCGGCACCATGCTGCTGGCGCAGCCGGCCATCGCGCATCACCGCGAATTGCACTGCATGCTGGTCTGGGCCCTGGAAGAGGCCCGGGCCGAACCACCGCCGCTGCGCTGAACTGGCCTCGCCGTCCAGCAAAAGGCTATGCTCGGGCAACATTGACCAACAGGCAGTCAGGTATGTCGCGTCTCACACCCGTGATTCTCTCCGGTGGCTCGGGCAGCCGCCTTTGGCCACTGTCGCGGGAGCTGTACCCCAAGCAGTTGCTGCCGCTGATGTCCCCCGACCACACCATGCTGCAGGCCACCGTGCAGCGCCTGGCCGGCATCGCCGATCTCGACCGCCTGCTGGTTATCTGCAACGAGGCCCACCGATTCCTGGTCGCCGAGCAGCTGCGTGCCATCGGCGAGACCGACCCCGCCATACTGCTCGAGCCGCTGGCACGCAACACGGCGCCGGCGGTTTGCCTGGCCGCCCTGCACGCCCTGCACGACGACTCGGACGCCTTGCTGCTTGTGCTGCCGGCGGACCACGTCATCGCCGATACCGCTGCCTTCCAGCAGGCTGTCGCCCAGGGGCGGGGTGACGCGCTGGACGGCGCCCTGGTGACCTTCGGCATCGTGCCCACGCGGCCCGAGACTGGCTATGGCTATATCCGCGCCGAAGTCGGTGACGGCCCCACCCGTGGCGTGGCCGAATTCGTGGAAAAGCCCGACCTGGAAACCGCCCAGGGCTATCTTGCCGCCGGTGGCTACTACTGGAACAGCGGCATGTTCCTGTTCCGGGCGCAGCGTTTCGTGGACGAACTGGAGCAGTTCGCGCCGGAGATGGTGTCAGCCTGCCGGGGAGCGCTGGATGGCGCCGAGCGGGACCTCGATTTCGTGCGTCTCGCCCGCGAGCCGCTGGAGCCTTGCCCGTCGAACTCCATTGACTACGCGGTGATGGAGCGCACCCGCAACGCCCGGGTGGTGCCCATGGACGCCGGCTGGAGTGACGTCGGCTCCTGGGACGCGCTGCAAAGCGCCGGCGCACCTGATGCCGACGGCAACGTCACCGTGGGCGACGTGCTGGCCCATGACAGCCGTGGCAACTACCTGCGGGCGGAAAGCCGCCTGCTGGCCACCGTTGGGCTGGAAGACAGCGTGGTGGTGGAGACTGCCGACGCGGTGCTGGTGGCCCGGCGCGACCGGGTGCAGGACGTCAAGGCCATCGTCGAGCGCCTGCGGGCAGAGGGCCGCACCGAGCCCATGAGCCACCGGCGCGTCTACCGCCCCTGGGGGTCGTATGAAGGTGTGGCCGAAGGCAGCCGCTTCCAGGTCAAGCGCATCATCGTGCAGCCCGGCGCCAGCCTGTCGCTGCAGATGCATCACCACCGGGCCGAGCACTGGATCATCGTCCGTGGCACCGCACGCGTGACCCGCGGCGAGGACACCCTCCTGCTCACCGAGGACCAGTCTACCTATATCCCCCTCGGCACGGCCCACCGCCTCGAAAACCCTGGCCAGATTCCGCTCGAGCTGATCGAGGTGCAGACCGGGAGCTACCTGGGGGAGGACGACATCGTGCGCTTCGATGACGTCTACGGGCGTCGCTGATTGTGACTTGAATCACCGCGTCTAACCCATATGGGTGATTCATGTGGGTTCTATCTCCGATAAATACCTGAAAGGGGTCAAGGGGCTCCATGCGGCGGCTCTTTGTCGGCCGGGTCATCATCAGGGTTTCGGAGCACACATGAACAAGCATCAACAGTCCGGCTTGGGCCGCGCGCTGCACCTCGGCGCCATCACGGGATGCAGTCTTACCCTGGCTGCCTGCCTCGGTGGGGGAGGTGGTGGCGGTGGTGGAGGCGGCGGCGGTAGTTCGCTGCAGACCGGCAGCTTCAAGGACAGCAACGTGACCGGGCTGACCTACACCACCTCCCGCGGTAGTGTGTTGACGGGGGAGGGCGGCAGCTTCCAGTATCAGCCGGGCGAGCAGATCACCTTTTCCGTGGGCAACGTTGAGCTGGGCAGCGCGAGCGCCGATCAGATCTTGACCCCGGTGGATCTGGTTACTGCTGGCTCAACCGATTCGGACGCGGTGATCAACCGGGTGCGCTTCCTGCTGCTGCTGGACGAGGACGGCGACGCAGACAACGGTATCAACATTCCCGAGACGGTGCGTGACGCAGCCAATGCATGGACCCCACCGGATTTCGAATCCACTGCGGCATTCGAGACTGGAGTGCAGGATATCGGGGAAGAGCTGGTCTTTATTTACAGCCGTGATGTTGTGCTGCCGAGTGCGGCCGCCGCCAAGGCCCACATCGAATCAACACTGCGCTGTGTGCGTGCCGGTGCCTATCGGGGCACGTTCCGCGGCGACGATCGTGGGACCTTCGGCATACTGGTGTCGGCCCAGACCGGCAGCGTGAGCGGCGTGGCGTATTCCAGTGATGACGACGAGCTGATCACCCTGACGGGGCAGACGCCGGTGGCGCTGGACCAGCAGGGGACGTTCGTCAGCGGCAATACGGACTCCGGGGCCACGTTTAACGGCAGCTTTAACACGGTGAACAGCCTGTCCGGGAGCTGGCAGAACCCCCTGTTCGTGGAGTCCGGGACGTTTTCAGGGTCACGCATTGGCGGGTCCGCCAGCGCGGAATATCGCTTCACGGGAAGCTTTTCCGGGTCTGATTCCGGGCTCTTTTCTTTCGATGTGGCGCCCAGTGGCGCGGTGACCGGTGTCGCCTACAGCGTCGCCGAGGACGAGCTGTTCAACCTCGGCGGGACAGTCAACGGCACATTCCTGTCGGCGACGTTCTCCGGTGGCTCCCTGCAGGGCACGCTGGATCGGGCCACGGGCACGCTGTCAAACGGTAGCTGGCAGACCCAGGACGGGCTGTCGGGCACCTTCAGCGGCAACGGTTGCAAGCTCAACTAGGCGGGGTGTGGTGGTTATTGATGGGGCGCCGCGGTGCGTTACGCGCTGCGCGCTAACGGCACCCTACGGCGGGCGCGACCAACCGCCCGGCACGGCCAACCGCCGGGCATGGCCTCACGTAGGGTGTGTTAGGCCGAAGGCCGTAACGCACCATAACGGCGGTGGTGTTGCCCCCAAGGCCACACAGCCACAAACCGCGGTCCGGTGCGCCGCTCATGGACCGTCAGCGACAGGGATGTCGCTGTCGAGCCTCCAGGGATGGGTTTACGGCGTGTCCATGAGCGGCGCACCGGACCGCGGTTCCCCGATTCGAGCTGTAGGGTGTGTTAGCGCGCAGCGCGTAACGCACCGCATCGGCGTTTGCCGTGCCCCCTCACGCCATCCCCGCGCGTGTCACACACCCATGCTTGAACACCCCTGCGCCCGGCGGTACCATCCGCCGGCTGTGGCAGCGCTGAACGCATTCACACCGCTGCGTAACCCCATGGGGCTCGAGCGCAACGGCGTGAATGCGTCAGCGCTGCCTTAGCCCTTTTCGGGCAGTGGGTTACACTTGAGGAAGCGCCGCCACCAGGGCCGCATATCGCCTATGAATCGTAAGGTCTACGTCAAGACCCATGGTTGCCAGATGAACGAGTACGATTCCGCCAAGATGGCGGACGTGCTCTGTGCCGAGCGTGGGTATAGCCGCGTCGACAATCCCGAGGATGCCGACCTCATCCTGCTCAACACCTGCTCCATCCGCGAGAAGGCGCAGGAGAAGGTGTTTTCCCAGTTGGGCCACTGGAAGCCCCTGAAGGAGCGCAACCCCGATCTCATCATCGGCGTCGGCGGTTGCGTTGCCAGCCAGGAGGGCGAGGCGTTGCAGCAGCGTGCGCCCTACGTCGACCTGGTGTTCGGCCCGCAAACCCTGCACCGGCTGCCGGAAATGGTTGATCGCGTGCGCGGGGGTGGCGAGCCGCAGGTGGATATCTCCTTCCCCGAGATCGAGAAGTTCGACCGCCTGCCGGAACCCCGGGCCGAGGGCCCGACGGCCTTTGTGTCGATCATGGAAGGCTGCAGCAAGTACTGCAGCTTCTGTGTGGTGCCCTACACCCGGGGCGAGGAAATCAGCCGCCCCTTCGACGACGTCATCACCGAGGTGGCAGAGCTCGCCGAACAGGGCGTGCGGGAAGTCACCCTGCTGGGCCAGAACGTCAACGCCTATCGCGGCGACATGGTCGATGGCACCGTCTGCGACCTGGCGCTGCTCATCCACTACGTTGCCGCCATCGACGGCATCGAGCGCATCCGCTTCACCACCTCCCACCCCGTGGAGTTCTCCGACAGCCTGATCGAGGCCTATCGCGATGTGCCGGAGCTGGTGGATCACCTGCACCTGCCGGTGCAAAGCGGTTCGGATTTCGTCCTCAAGATGATGAAGCGCGGTCATACCATTGACGAGTTCAGGGACAAGATCCGCCGCCTGCGGGAAGTCCGCCCCGGCATCAGCCTGTCGTCGGATTTCATCGTCGGCTTCCCCGGCGAGGACGAAGACAGCTTCGAGGAGACCATGGCCCTGGTGCGGGAGCTCAACTTCGACAGCTCTTTCAGCTTCATCTACAGCGCCCGCCCGGGCACGCCAGCGGCCTCATTGGCCGATGCAACACCGCCGGAAGTCAAGAAGGCGCGCTTGAAGCGGCTGCAGAGCACCATTGAAGCCCAGGCAAAGGCCATCAGCCAGTCCATGGTCGGCACCGAACAGACGGTGCTGGTGGACAGCCTGTCGAAAAAGAGCGATCACGAGATCGCCGGCCGCACGGAGAATAACCGGGTGGTCAACTTCCCCGGACATCGCCGCCTGATCGGGCAGTTCGTCCGGGTACGCATCACCGAAGCGCTTGCGCATTCCCTGCGTGGCGAAATGGTCGGCGTCGACGAGGCCCTGCTGCGCCCCGCCGCCAGTGCATGAGGTAACACTGTCACCTTGAATACCGCGAATCCTGCCGCTCTGGATTTCAGCCTCGAACCCGCCGACAACGATCGGCTTGCCAATCTCTGCGGACAGTTCGATGAGAACCTCCGTCAGGTGGAGCGTCGGCTGGGGGTCGAGATTTCCAATCGTGCCCATCGCTTTCGGGTCATCGGCGAGCCGGACGCTGCCCGAGCCGCCGAGAGTGTGCTCAAGGAGCTCTATCGCACCTCGACGCAGAATGCCCTGTCCGCCGATGATGTGCACCTGATGCTGCAGGACGCCGGTGTCGAGGAACGGCTGCGGGCCCGGGCCGGTGACGCCCAGGAAGTGGTGATTCGCACCCGAAAGACGGAAATCCGTGGCCGCGGACCGAATCAGCAGGCCTACCTGCGCAACATCCAGGGCAACGATCTCAGCTTTGGCATCGGCCCGGCAGGTACTGGCAAGACGTATCTGGCCGTCGCCGCTGCAGTGGAGGCGCTGGATGCCGACGATGTGCGCCGGCTGGTGCTGGTGCGCCCGGCGGTGGAAGCCGGGGAACGGCTTGGTTTTCTGCCGGGTGACCTTGCCCAGAAAGTTGACCCCTACCTGCGCCCGCTCTACGACGCTTTGTTCGAGATGATGGGCTTTGAGCGGGTGGGCAAGCTCATCGAACGCAATGTGATCGAGGTTGCCCCGCTGGCCTACATGCGGGGCCGCACGCTGAATCACTCCTTTATCATCCTCGATGAGGCGCAGAACACCACCGTCGAGCAGATGAAGATGTTTCTGACCCGTATCGGTTTTGGGTCCACCGCCGTGGTTACCGGTGATGTCACCCAGGTGGACCTGCCCCGGGGCACGCCGTCCGGGCTGCGGCAGGCGGTTGAGGTGCTCAAGGACGTGGAAGGTGTGAGCTTTACCTTTTTCAGCGCGGCGGATGTGGTTCGCCATCCGCTGGTACAACGCATTGTGCAGGCCTATGAACGTGCCTCTGGCGAAGAAGACAACATCGGGAATGCCGGTGAACGCCGCTGAGAATCTGTCCGGACTCGAGGTGCAGTTCGCGAGCCAGCACCCGGATCTGCCCTCGGAGGCTGACATCCGCGCCTGGGTGGGTGCCGTGCTCGATGGTCGCGCCGAGCCGCTGGAACTTACCATTCGTGTCGTGGATGAGGATGAGGGCCGCTCACTGAACGCAACCTATCGCGGCCGGGACTATGCGACCAACGTCCTGTCCTTCCCATTCGAGGCGCCGCCGGGGCTCGATTTGCCAGTGTTGGGTGATATCGCCATCTGCGCGCCCGTGGTTGCGGCAGAGGCAAAGGAGCAGGGCAAAACGGCTTCCGCACACTGGGCACACATGGTTGTGCATGGCACCTTGCACCTGCTCGGCTATGATCACGTTGAGCCGGCCGACGCCGAGGAGATGGAAGCCCTGGAAACATCCATACTCGGGGGGCTGGGTTTCCCCGCTCCTTATGCCGAGAACGATCCATGAACAATTCGATTGTACCGACCAGCCACGCCGCGGGCCGTAGCCAGTGCCCCGGGCATGGGCGTGACAGGGGGTTGGCCGACCGATGAGCGAAGATCGACCTACGCAGTCCGACGAAAACGGCCGCGACCAACGCGGTTGGTTTGAGCGCATCAGCCAGGCGTTCTCCGGCGAGCCCCGTGACCGCGATGGCCTTGTGGATATGCTGCGTGAGGCGCAGCAACGGGCGCTGCTCGACGCCGATCAACTGGCCATGATCGAGGGTGCCCTGCATGTGTCGGAAATGCAGGTGCGGGATATCATGATTCCCCGCTCGCAGATGGTGGTGGTGCGCCGCGACGCGGAACTGCGGGAACTGCTGCCACCGGTGATCGAGTCCGGCCACTCCCGCTTCCCGGTGATTGGCGATAACCGGGACGACGTCATCGGCATCCTGATTGCCAAGGATCTGTTGCGCTATTTCTCCGAGGACGCCGGCAAACGCATCAACATGCGCGAACTCATGCGCCCGGCGCTGTTTGTGCCCGAGAGCAAGCGCCTCGATGTCATGCTCAAGGAGTTTCGAAGCAGCCGGAACCACCTGGCCGTTGTGGTTGACGAATACGGTGGTGTGGCGGGTATGGTCACCATCGAGGACGTGCTCGAGCAGATCGTCGGCGAGATCGACGACGAACACGATATCGATGAGGACAGTTATATCCTCAGTCAGCGAGAGGGCGCCAGCATCGTCAAGGCGCTGACGCCCATCGAGGACTTCAACGAGCACTTCCACACCGATTTCAGCGACGAAGAGTTCGACACGATCGGGGGGCTCGTCGCCCATAGCTTCGGGCACTTGCCAAGGCGTGGCGAGCAGGTCACCGTCGAGCGCTATCGCTTCGAGGTCATCAGGGCGGACAACCGTCGCATTCACCTGCTGATGGTCACCAATGTGCCCGAAGAGCCGGAAATGGAAGCCCGTGATGAAGGCAGAGCCCGCAGCGCGAGAAGGGAATGATCGTTCCTCACCAGTCACATCGTCCGCGACAGCCCACAGCATGACCGAGGCCTTCGAGAAGCCCGCCTGGGCAGGGCGGGCCGCTGTCGTGCTGCCCGCTGCGGCTCTTTCCGGCGCATTGATTGCGCTGGCCCTGTCGCCCTTCCACTGGTCCTGGCTGACCCTGCTGTCGCCAGCCGCACTGTTTTACCTGGTTGCCGCCGCTCCGCGCCGCCTCGCACCCTGGGTCGGTTACGTATACGGGGTGGGTTACTTCGGTGCCGGTGGGCACTGGATCTACTACAGCGTAGGCGAGTTCGGCGGTGGGCCGCTGGTGGCGCTGGTGTTCTGTGCTGCGCTTGCCGCCGCCTTTGGGCTGCTCATCTGGGCGCTGGTGCATCTGTGGTTGCGGGTGCGTCCCCAGGCCGCGCTGCCGGCGGTGACGGTGGCGCTGCCCACCTGCTGGATGGCTGTGGAGTGGGTGCGTAGCTGGCTCTTCACCGGCACCACCTGGTTGCAACTCGGTTATGCCCACGTCGACAACTGGCTGGGGGGCTACGCGCCGATTATCGGTGCCCTTGGTATCAGCATGCTGGTGAGCGTGCTGGCGGGCCTGATTGCCTGGGCGGCGCTGGTGCGCCGTCGCAAGCCCGCCATTGTCGCGGTGGTGGCGGTTGTCGTCGTCTGGCTGATTGGTGGTGTCATGCAGCGCGACTGGACCAGCCCCGCCGCCGAGCCGCTGCAGATCGCACTGCTGCAGGGCAATGTCCCGCAGGACCAGAAATGGTTGCCAGAGAACCGCCAACGCCAGCTTGATCTCTACGAGCGGCTCACCAGCCGGTTCTGGGGCGCGGATGTTGTCATCTGGCCGGAGACGGCCATCCCGGCTTTCCAGCATCAGGTGTCGCGGGAGTTCCTGGCGCCACTGCTGGCCGACGCCGAGGACTACGGCACCGATGTGCTGGTAGGCCTGCCGAGCTGGGATAGCGAAACCCGGGCGGTGTACAACACGGTGCTGGCCCTGGGGCAGGAGGTGGATGTCTACCACAAGCGCCACCTGGTGCCCTTTGGCGAGTACGTGCCGTTCCGCCGCTATCTTGGTGCCGCGCTGGATGTCTTTGGCGCGCCCATGGCTGACTTTACCCCGGGCTGGACTGCCGGGCCGCTGATGGTTGGCGGCCAGCCCATGGCCATCTCCATCTGCTACGAGATCACCTTCCCCAACGAAGTGCGGGATTTCCTGCCGGAGGCGACGGTGCTGGTGAACGTGTCCAATGATGCCTGGTTCGGCACGTCCATCGGCCCCCACCAGCACTTCCAGATGGCGCGCATGCGTGCCCTGGAAATGGGTCGGCCGCTGGTGCGGGCAACCAACACCGGCATCACTGCCAGCGTCGACCACCGCGGCCAGGTGATTGCCCGGGTGCCACAGTTCACGGTGGACGCCCTGCTCACGGAAGTGACCCCCCACGAGGGGGTGACGCCGTACATGTGGTGGGGTAACTGGCCGGTGCTCGTGCTGCTGTTCGCCGCCCTGGGCGTGTGTGGGGTCATGCGATATGGCCTGCGGCGCTGATGGGCGTGGGTTGCGGTACGGGTTGGATCGGGGAACCGCGATCCGGTACGCCGCTCATGGACACGCCGTAAACCCGTCCATGGGGGCTCGACAGCGACATCCCTGTCGCTGACGGTCCATGAGCGGCGCACCGGACCGCGGTCTGTGCCTTGGGCTTGGGGCGGGCAAAACGACCGCCGTCGCGGTGCGTTACGGCCTTCGGCCTAACACACCCTACGTGAGCCGTCCCCGCTGTAGGGTGCGTTAGCGCGCAGCGCGTAACGCACCGCTAGGTGAGCCGTGCCCGCTGTAGGATGCTGTTAGCGCGCAGCGCGTAACGCACCGCAACCCACGCCCGATCTCTCTGCGCCACCCCTCAGAACTCCATCCTGAAGCCGACATCGACGGTATAGAGGCTGTACCCGCTGCGGCCCTCCACGCTCTCCAGGAACAGGTAGGCCGCGCGGCCGCGGGCGAACTGCGCGGTGAGCCCGCCGCCGATGTTCATGTAGGTGCGGTCCGGGTCATCGGTGCGCAGCGAGAAGCGGGTATTGGTGGGGTCCTCGATGAAGCGGGCATTGATGCGGCGGCTATCGTCGCTGAACTCCCGCTCCAGACCCCAGCGCGTGGAGTACACCATCACACCCCAGGGATAGTTCTCGGCATAGGACAGCTGCACCGCGACTTCTGCGGTTTTCGACTCGATGGTCTGGCTGTCGATGCGCAACAGGGAACCAGCGCCGGGGTTGTTGGAATTGGTGGCGCGCTCGCGGTAGCTGTCGATCTCCACACGGATGTAATCCAGACTGGTCTGGAAACCCACGGTCCAGGGGCCGTCGCTCAGGTCGTAGCCCGCATTGAGGCCAACGGCGTATTCCATGCCGTCGGGCCTTGCCTTGGCACTCTGGCCATCGGGCCCGCTGAACACGGTCCGCACGGTGTCGTAGCGGTTGCGGCCCACGGTGACGATGCCATCGACGTAGAACGACCGGGGCAGGAAGTGCGTGCCGTAGAGCGACAGGCTGTAGCCATCCACATCGACGCCGCCAGCGTTGTTGCGCAGATCGGTATCGGTGCGGGTGTAGCCCAGCGCCACGCCGCCGATGGTCTGTGGCGAGAAGCGGTAGTCGAGCCCGGCGGTGAGCCCGAGCGTGCGGCTTCGGAACCCCTGCTCGTTGTCGGTTTGCTGGCGATTGCCGAAGGCCGCCGAGCCGTTGACGAAAAAGCCGAAGTTGCTGAAGGCGAGGATATCGTCACTGGCGCCTGCGCCCAGGGCATTGGTGAACATGTTCACCGGCAGACGCTCGCCGTCCAGCGCCACGTTGAAGCCCCGGGCGCTGAAGCCCGTGGCGCCGGCACGCAGCTCGGTGATGCGTGAGCCCACGTTCTGGAGTTGCTGGCGCATGGTCTGCATGGAGGCGCGGCCCTGGGCGGCGACTTCCTCGGGGGCAAGGCCGTCATAGATGGCGCCGGGGGTACCGGACTCGGCGGCGCGATCACAGGTGGCGATGAGGTCGTTCTGCCGACTGGTGCGCTCCTCTTCGGGAATCTCCCGCAGTGCGCCACAGGCAGCATCCAGTGAGTTCGCCACACTACGCTGGCGCGGCGTGAGACCTTCCTGTTCGGAGAGTTCCTGGGAGCCGACAGAAATCTGCACTGGAATGAACAGCCCGTCGGACTGACCCGAATCGGTTACCAGGATTCCGCCGCTGTCCGTGAACCCTGGCTCTGCATCGGTGGGTACCTCGTAGTTGAACGTGGCCATACCCGAATTCGCCTCGAAACCGGGAGGCGTGACGCTGCCGATATCCGTCTCCAGGGTCATGGGTGGATTCTGACTGCTCACCTGGAACTCGACGCTGATGGTCTGCCCCGGCTGGGCGTTCGTGACATTGATCGCACCGGTGTCGCTGGTGGGCGCATCCCCCGCCGTCTCGCTGAACTGCACAAGACGCGTGGCCGTATCCACATCGATCACGAATCCGTCGGAGCCATTGATACCGCAGTTGTCCTCAGTGCCAGCGGCAATGGCGACAGTAAAGCTGCCAGCCGCCTGGAATGATTCGTTCAGCGTGAATGTGATTGTTCCCGCGTCCAGGGTGCTACCGGCGGGATAGGTGCCAGGCGCCACATTGAAGTCGATGGTGTCGCCCTCGGCGAAGGCGCCATTCCCCTCCGCAGAGATCGAAGCAAACGCTTGGGCCAAACAGCCTTCGGCAGGGGCCGTGACCTCACCTTCCGCACGGAGCACCAGGTCCACGGTGAAAGTCTGCTGGCCAGACTGGATGAAGCTCGGGGGTTCGGGCTGAAACGTTACCAGTGCGTTTGCCGCGACGTGAGAAAACGGTGTTGCGCCGAGTCCAATCAGGAGGAGCAGTTTCCACGATGATTGGCCGCGGATTCGGGGAGGGCTCACTTGCAGACCTGAGATCACGACGACGCCCCCTGGTTTCTTCTTTTCTGACTGTCCTGTGTCCTGTGGTCCAGGACGTCCGGTCCCCACGGGCATTATTGCCAGAATCAGTTCCCATGTTGCAACTGCGCGCAGCTCAGAAAGCGCTTACGAAACAGGCGTCGAAAGATCTTACATTTGCTGGACTGAGAGCAATCCAGTCCCAATTGGCTGCTGTAGCCCCCATTACGCAAGCAACTGTAGTAAAGAGTATTTTTTGTGGGGCGGGCCGTCTCTTGCATGGTGTTTCCACTTCTGAAGGTGGTGGACCAGACGTTGGTAGCGAGGGAATGACGATGCGCTGGGCTGGTGGAGTGGCTTTCAGGGTTCGGGCGTGCGTTGCCATGTGTGCTCTGGCATTGCCGCTTTGGGCCAATGCCGGTCCGTACCTGTTCGACTTTTCTGCGAATTATGGGCCTGCTGTCTCCGAGCGACAGGCGGACCCCGAGTGGTTGTTGGATGGCAGTTTCTCGCTGGAGCGGGATGCCTTCGAGGCGGCTGGAGGCTCCGGGGATTTCCTGATAAGTCAGGGTGAGTCTACAGTCGGCGACTTTCGGATCGACCTGTTCAGGGCTGATCAGTCTCAGGTGTTCAGCCTTGGTGTGGACCACGTCCAGAGCCTCGCCCTGAGTTGCCAGTGGGGGGAGTGCAGCAATATCGCTGCCGTCATGTCGCTGAGTGTTGATGGTCTGATCATCGATCTACTGTTCCGCGACCTGTTCCAGGTGGCCGCGATGACGGAGATGCAACCTACAGGTTTCACCACGGAAATGCTTCTGCTGGACTTCGGCAAACAGGAGAAGTCGACGTTCTTCGGCAATTATTCGGTGGACGCGCTTACGCAGTTTCCGGTTCCGGTTCCCGCGCCATCGGCAATGGTACTGATGTTGTTGGGCCTGGGGCTCCTCGCCGCCGAACGCCGATTCAGAACTCGACCCGGACGCCGCCGTCCACACGGTATAGGCTGGTCGGCCCATTGGTTTCCCGTGTCTCTACATACACGAACGCCGAGATTCCGTAGGCGAACTGCGCCGAGATGCCCGCCCCAAGGTTGACGATGTTGCGCTCCGGCGAATCGGTTCGTATCCCGAAACGCTCCCCGTTGGGGTCGTGGGTGAAGCGTGCAGTGATCACGCGACTGTCGTCACGAAACTCGCGCTCGAGCCCCACCCTCGCGGTAGGCAGCAGCACCCCATAACGAAACGGGTAGGCATAAGTGGCTTGCAGGCCGAGCCCTGCAACCAGCGAGTCCACGGTCTGGCCGTCGATGGAAAGCAGCGACCCGAATCCGTCAGTATCGCTGTTGGCTGCGCGCTCGCGATAACCGTCGATGCTCAAGCGGACGTATTCGAAAGTCCCCTGTAGCCCGAGTGTCCAGGGGCCGTTGGCGAAATCGATTCCGGTATTGATGCCCGCAGCAAACTCACGGCCTTCCGGGCGTGCCACGGCCCGCTGACCGTCACTCCCCGGGAAGACGTTGCGCGTGGTGTCATAGCGGTGGCGGCCGATGGTCATGATGGCATCGATGTAGGCATCCCTCGGCAGGAACCGAACCGCGTACAGGGAGGCACTGTAGCCGTCCACCTCAACCGAACCGGCGCTGCTGCGGAGGTTCGCTTCGTTGCGGCTGAGGCCAATGGCCGCGCCGGCGTAGAATTCCGGGCTGAAGCGATAATCGGCACCTGTTGTCAGGCTGACGGAATCGAAGCTGAAGCCGAGCTCCCGGTCGGTATTGCTGCGACTGCCGACGATCAGTGATCCATTGATGAAGACGCCGAGTCGACCAGTCGACAGCATGTCTCCCGCGCCGCCACCGCGGAGCGCCGCCGGCATCAGGCCCGTTGGCAGGCTCTCACCATTGATGTTGACCTGCAGGTCCGAGGCGTCGAGCCCCCGGCTGCCCGCCCGCAGTCGGTGGGTTCGACCGCCGATGTTGCGAACCTGCTGACGCATCACCAGCAGGCCAGCCCGCCCCTGGGCTGCAACCTGTCGTGGGTCCAGCCGGTTCAGGAAATCTTCGGGGTCTTCGCTTTCTCGGAACCGGTCACAGGTCTCCAGGAGGTCGCGTTGTTCCGCGGTGCGTTGAGCTTCAGGGATTTGGAGAATTGCTGCACAGGCGCGCTCCAGGGGCGTATTCTCCCCGTTCTCCCCGTTCTCCCCGTTCTCCCCGTTCTCCCCGTTCTCCCCGTTCTCCCCGTTCTCCCCGTTGTCTCCATCCGTGACGGTGATCGAGGCTGGTTGCACAACGGAGATCGGCAGGTCGCCGCATCCACCGAGGTTTTCCAGCCTTAGATCGACCTCTCCGGGATCAGTATCGAATGTCACGTTTACCGTCGTGCTCGCGCTGCCGGTATTCTCATCCACGCTCAAGTCAAAGCCGACATTGGATGCGAACCAGGATGGCTCCAATCGACCAACCAGCTGGCATGTGCGGTCGAAGGTCCCATCAGCCTGCAGCGTGATGGTGAGCGTCGCGCTGTCTCCACTGGCCACCGTGTCCGGAATGCCGTCTGCAACGAACAACGTTGCCGCCGGTGCATTGGCGGCGGCACCCATACAAAGGGACAGGCCAATGCCCACGCGGTAGAGAATGTGTAATGCCGGGGTTCGCCCGCGACGGGTTGCGCGTCTCCGTGCGCTCATGAGCGGGGTCATCGCGACTGCCTCCCTGGAGATTCGCCCCGTCGTTTTTAGACGACAACACTTCAGTCCGCACAATAGCCGCAGCCCTGTGAGGCGAGCAAGCCCATGGCGCAGTGGCTCAATCTGCCAACGGTAGGCATTGAAAGTTCACTCCGCTAGACTGCTGCCAAGGGAACAAAGCGCCCGGCCCCGAGGGCGCCACAATAAAAGGCACGGAACAATGAGCGATGAGCGCCATATCCGCCTGGTGGGTAGTCATGCAGACACGTTCGAAGTTCTTCGATTCAGTGGCACGGAAGAACTCGGTCGCCCCTTTCAGTTTGTTGTTGAACTGCTGGCCACCGACGATGATCTGGACTTCCCGCAACTTCTTGGTTCCCGGCTCAGTCTCGTACTCGGGCTGGAGGACGGAGAAGAAGAGCGCTATTTCGATGGCTGCATCGTGGCCTTCTCCCAGAATGGCCGGCGGGGACGCCGCCACCTTTACACTGCAACCCTGCGGCCACAGCTCTGGTACCTCACGCTGACGAATGACTGCCGGATCTTTCAGCAGAAAAACACGCCTGACATCATCAGCGAGATCCTCGATGAACACGGCTATTCCGATGTCGAGAATCTGCTGACCGCCTCCTACGAAGCCCGGGAATATTGTGTGCAGTACCGGGAGAGTGACTTCGACTTCATCAGTCGTCTGATGGAAGAGGAGGGCATCTACTACTTTTTCCGCCACGAAGAGGGCAAGCACACCCTGGTGCTTGCTGATTCCACCGGCGCGCACGAGGTGACGCCTGGCTGCGAAGAAGTCGCCTACCTGCCCGTCGGAGCCGAAGACGGGCTGGCGGGGGATCATGTCTGGGACTGGTGGTTGGGCCAGGAAGTCCAGACCGAGACCTACAAGCTGCGCGATTACGATTTCACCAACCCCGGTAACCCGCCCGAGGCGACGGAGACCCGAACTCGCCCCCACGAGGCTGGTAGCTTCGAGGTCTACGATTATCCGGGGCGCTTCACCCAGGCCGACAGGGGAGCGCATCTGGCGGTGGCTCGAATCGAAGCCCGTGACGCCCGCTTCGAGCAGGCCGAGGCAATTGGCAATCTGCGTGCGGTGGCGGTGGGTGGTTTGCTTGGCCTTACCGGGCACCCGAGGGATGACCAGAATCGTGAGTATCTCGTCACCCGGACAAGCTTCCGTTGCGAGTCGGCTGATTATGAAACCGGTAGCGACGGCACGGGTGATGATTTCGAGTGTCGGTTCACGGCTATCTCCAGCGATGTTCCCTTCCGGCCTGCCCGGTTGACCCCTCGGCCGTTGGTCCACGGCCCACAAACGGCAACGGTCGTGGGTCCCGGCGGCGAAGATGTCTGGACAGATGAATTTGGTCGGGTGAAATGCCAGTTTCACTGGGACCGAGTGGGCGTGAAGGATGAGAACAGTTCCTGCTGGTTGAGGGTGTCACAGATATCAGCGGGTGACCGCTGGGGCTCCATGTTCATGCCCCATGTCGATCAGGAGGTTATCGTTTCGTTCCTGGAAGGGGACCCGGATCGCCCCATCGTCACCGGCCGCGTCTACAACGCGGACAACATGCCGGCCTGTCCACTGCCTGACCATCAGTACTGCAGTGTCATCAAGGATCACTACGGCAACGCCATGGTGTTCAACGGCACGCCGGGCAAGGAGCACATTTCCCTCTATTCTCCCTCCCACGATTCCCTGATGGTGCTGGGGCGGTCCTTCAAGCGGCAGTCGAAGAGTGACGACTGGGAGAAGACTTATGGCGACACCTTCAAGGTGACGTTCAGCGATAGTATTGGTATGACTCTCGGGAGTTCGCTCGGCATCAAGATCGGCAACGAGGCTAGCTTTTTCGTGGGTTCGAAGTTGTCTGCCAGTCTGGCACTGAATTTCTCCATCGACGCCTCTGTCAGGCTGGGGTTGACCATGGGGCCCGAGGTCTCTGGCAAGCTGGTGACGAGTTATTCCTTTGGCAAATCCCAGGAACTCAAGTCCACCAAGGATCGTTATCGTCGAGATACCCAGGCCGACATGATTCTGGATGCCGCCAAGGAAGTCGTGCTCGGTGGTGGTGCTGGCAAGGGAAACCGCAGTTTGCTGATCTCTGACAACAGATCGATGAAGCTGGCGTTCGGACAGGAGACACCTCCGCCGCAGCTAAGCAAGGTTGCGGCATACAGCTTTTTCGCCGCTGGCCTGGCCTCCGGGGCAGGGCTTCTTGCGTCCGTCGAGGGGGGTGTGCGGGGCATGAAGGCTTCCCTGGAAGCGGACCAGGCAGCCGATCGCCGAGATGACAACTGCTGCGACCGCGATGTGTATCGCGCCGACGGCGGAGAGGCGATGAAGGGGGCCGCTATTGCTTCGGGTGTGGGCGCGCTCGCGTCCGGCGGAATACTGGCCGCGTCTGTGATCGGATTTCTGAAAACCTGGAAAAGCGAGCCTGTGCCTAGTCTGGCGACCGAAACCGCCAACGTTGTCCTTGAAGACAACAAGGTCCAGCTCTGGGCAGGCACCGGCCGCCTTACGGAAATTGTCATGGACAAGAAGGACATCAAGCTGATAGCGGAAAAGGATGTCGTGATCGAAACCAAGGGCGACGTGAAGTTCAACAAGCTGCTTGTGTTGGGTGAGAATGCTGGCGTCATGAAGGTCAGCGCGAAGATCGACCACAAGAATCTCAAAGTCACGTAATGGCGCCGGCCCTGCTTTGATCGGCGGGCATGGCTCCGGCGAGGGATCGTCTTTTGGAAGTTGTAAATCGAACGCCCTTTACCGTGGCACCGATACCGGGAAGATTCGGCTTCCCGGGGCATTCCCGTACGTTCGTCGTCAAGGCGACACTGGCGCTGGTGCACCGAGGCGTCGCCACCGTTCTCGAGGAACAGCCGTTTCCTACTGGTGACGTGGCCTATGACGATGATCCCGATGGTCTCTCGGCACCGCGCTACGAGACGGATTTCGCACCCTACAAGCCGTTGGCTGATGTGCTCCTGGTTGGCCACTGTCATACGCCGGGCGGCGAGCCGGCGCAGCGCTGCCCGGTCCGCCTGGAGGTGGGGCAGCGGCGTATCGAACTCGCGGTGACCGGCGACCGATACTGGCAGCATGGTCTTGCCGGCGGCATAGTCAGTGATCCTCGGCCATTTACGCAGATGCCGTTGCGGTATGAACGGGCCTTCGGGGGCCCGGAGGATTCCCGCAATCCCGTGGGCGTGGGTTTCGGCGCAGAGCGGGTGCTCGATCAGGGTGACCGGCGGCTACTGCTGCCGAACATCGAATTCGCGGATCGCCTGATCCGGGCCCCGGCGGACAACCCCGGCCCTGCGGGGCTCGGACCGCTGGCCCGGGCCTGGTCGGGCCGCAGTCATCGCCAGGGAACCTACGACGCCCGTTGGGAAGCGGAACGCTGGCCATGGTATCCGGACGACTTTGACTGGCGCTACTGGAATGCAGCGCCGGTGGCCTTCAGCGACGGTTATCTCGATGGCACCGAATCCATCAGTCTGTTCCATCTCCACCCCAGCTATCCGGAATACACGAGCCGACTGCCGGATCTGCGGGTCCGGCTCTTCGTCGAGCGGCGGGACGCAAAAGATGCGGCGCTGGACGAGGTCGAGATGCGCCTCGACACCCTCTGGATCGACGCCGACGCCGAAAAGGCGGTGCTCGTGTGGCGGGGTGTCACCAGCGTGGCTGATGTCGAAGCGGGTGACCTGCTGCGAGTCTATGTCGATGCCGAGCATGCCTCGGCGGCGCCGCGGCCCATCGGCTACTTCCAGCGGCGTTACCTGGAGCAGCTCCAGGCTATCGAGGCGGAATGGGCCTTCGAGCCGGAGCAGCCGGAGGTGCTGGAGGTCGAGGAGCCTACGGATTCCGTATCGCCGGCGGATACCGCGGATGATGAAACGCCGCTCGATGAAGCAGCCCAGCTCGATCGTATCCGGGCAGAGACCCTGGCCTTGTCCCCGGATGTGAAGCCTGGTGAGCCGCCGGATGCCGAGACGGCGGAACGGCTGCTCGCTGAACGGGCCGCGGAGTTCGAACCGGAGGATGCCTCGGAAGCCCCGGAAGGCCCATCGGCCTGGACCCGTGAACGAGTGCTGGGCAGTGCGGAGGATGCCTCTCTGGCTGGAGAGGATTTCTCCGGACTCGACCTGTCCGGAATCGACTTTACGGGGCGTGAACTGGATGGATGCCTGTTCCATGGTTCCGATCTCGCCGGCGCAATCTTCGATGGGGCCCGCCTGACAGGCGCGAGTCTGCGCGGTGCCAGCCTCGGCGGTGCGTCCTTTGCCGGTGCCTGGCTGCTGGACGCGGACCTCACGAGTGTGGACGGCACTGACGTGGTCTTCGCTTCCGCAAGGATGCGGCGCACCTGTCTGGCGGAGGCCAATCTAACGGATGCAGTCTTCCGTGCCGCGATCCTCGATGATGCCGACTTCTCCAGTGCGCGCTTGCTGGGCGCGGACTTCTCATCGGCAACGCTGATCTCGACGCAATTCCAGCAAGCCGAGCTGAATGGCGCCTGTCTGGATGGCGTCAAGGCGACGGATGCCGTGTTCGCCGATGCGGTTCTGACCAGGGCCACGGCGCGTGGCGGCGACTTTTTCGAAGCCGACTTCTCTGCAGCGAGCATGGCCAACGCCGTATTCGACGAGGCGAATCTCAAGGACGTACGCCTTGAAGGCGTCAATGCGCCGGGGCTTTCCCTGGTCGGCGCCAGTGCTACGGGGCTGCGTGCAGCCGAGGGCAGTGTGCTGACGGGAATGCGGGCTGGTCGACTGGCCGCGGCCGGTTCCTACTGGGAGACCGCATCCCTTGCGGGAGCCGACTTCACCGAGGCCGATTTGCGACAGGCAGATTTCTCCCACGCCGATCTGTCCCACGTCTGTCTTGATCGGGTTGATGCCGCCGGCGCGCGCTTCATCGCCGCCAACCTTGCCAATGCCAGCCTCCGTCAGATCAACCTGTTTCTCGGCAGCCTTGAGCGGGCCAGCCTCGGCGGCTCGGACCTCGCTGGTGCCAATTGTTACGGCGTCGAGTTTCTCGATGCCCAACATGCCGAGGCACGCCTGGCCGGCGCCAACCTGAACATGACCAAGCTGGAACAGGACATCCGGCATGGCTGATGCGGGGGCGCCTCCGGCACGACTGACGCTGGAAGATTTCCGTGGGCGGTTGACGGCGGATGCATCGGTAGTCGGTTGCACAATGATCGACCTGGACCTGCGCCGGGAAGATCTGCGGGGGAAGGATCTGACCGGCGTGATGCTCACCCGCTGCAACCTCTCCGGCATGGATCTCACCGGCATCAACCTGGAGGGCGGGACGCTGGTGATGTGCGACCTCCGCGATACCTGTCTTCGTGGGGGCAGGCTTGCCACCGTCGAGCTTCTGGGTTGTGTCCTGGACGACGCCGATCTCAGCGAGGTTGATCTCGGTGACGCCCGGCTGGAAGAAGAGCATACGTTCCCCGACGCCGACCACGAGGCTGGGGTATTCGGTGACGCCGTGCCGGTGATCACCAGTGCTCTTCGGTGCAAATTCCGTCGAGCCCGGTTACAGCGCGCCCGCTTTAGCGCCGTTGACCTGTCAGACGCCTGTTTCGAACAGGCTGAGATGACAGAGGTCCGCATGGCGGCCTGCGATCTGCGCAATGCGAATCTGCGTATGGCGACTCTCAGATCCTGTGAGTTGATTCTCTGCAAGCTCGATCAGGCGGATCTCAGTGCCGCGAATTGTGAAGCTGCTGCCATGCAGACGTGCAGTCTGGCCGAAGCCAATCTCTCCGAAGCGGAGTTTGGCGGGGCGACGTTGCGGGAGATCGATCTGACGGGTTTGTCCGCCTGGCCGACACGCATGAGGAGCGCTCGTCTCGATGATTGTCAACTGGATGCGGCGGACTGCACAGGGCTTGAGCTTGCCGACGGTGTTCTGCAGGGCTGCAGCGCCCGGGCAGTGAATCTCCGAGGTGCAATGCTGGATGGGCTGGCTGCTGAAGCCACCGACTGCTGGGATGCCGATCTCTCGGGCGCCTCCCTGCGGGGCGCCAGTTTCCGCAACTGCGAACTCTCCCCGCTGAAACTGTCCGGAGCCACCATGCTGGCGACGAGTTTTCCGGAGTCGCGCCTGAAGGGTGTTGACCTGAGCGGTCGAGATCTCAGCGATGCGGATTTCTCCGGCGCTGATCTGCGTGGTGCCCGGCTCGATGGCAGCCGACTCGATGATGCCAGTTTCGCTGGTGCGGAATTGGTCGGCGCATCCCTGGTGCGGGTTTCGGTAGACGGCGGTGACCTGTCCGGCTGTCGCCTCGACGGCGCGCGCCTGGATCATGCCCGGCTGATCGATTCCGACATGAATGGTGCCAGCCTGGTCGACGTCAGCTTCGCCGGGGCTTACTGCCACCAACTTGATCTCGATGGCGTTGACCTTCGCGGCAGTGACCTGTCAGGCATCACCCTGCGGCTATGCAATCTCAAGGGGGCGGTGCTGGATGGCGTCGACCTGGCGACTTGCGACCTCTCGGACAGTGACTTTACCGGTGCAAGCCTCGCTGCCGCGCGCTTCGGTGGAAGCAATTGCAGTCAGGCGCTTTTCCGGACGGCCCGGCTTGACGAGGCCGACCTGACTGCGGTGACCGCGGACTATGCGGATTTTTCTGACGCGTCCCTGCGGGGCACCCGTTTCTCACGTGCGGACCTGCGCGGGTCCTGTTTCAGTCGATGCGATGCCGAAGGCGCCGATTTCGGTGGGGCACAACTGGACGCCGCCGAATTTGACCATGCTGGCTGTCAGGGTGCGTCCTTCCGCAGTGCAAGCCTGCGCTACGCCTATATGGCTCACGCAGTAGTCAGTGGTGCTGATCTGTCCGGCGCCAGTCTGCATGGGGCCGTGCTTCATCGAATTGTCGACCGGGATACTCGGTGGTCGGGAGCCGACCTTTCCGATACCCGACGGACCGATCCCCGCCTTGCCGAGGCCGAAGACTGGCGTCCGCCAAGGTTTGATTCACCGTAGGAGGGTTTGCTCATGTCCGTTACAGCTACCAGGCGGCTACCCGCCATGCCCGCGTCACCATTCAGCGGGGAGGTGGAGTCCGTTGCGAATGATGGCGCGACAGTGGCCCTTCGCTGGCGAGCCGAGGGGCGGCTGCATCGCGGCCATGCAAGCGTTGTGGGTTCCCAGGCGTGGTATCCCGACCCGGGAGACCGTGTGCTTGCGACGTGCAGTGATGACGGTGAGATTTACGTGCTTGGCCCCGTCGGTCGACCCCGTGAGCGCCGCCTTCGCCTGGCTGCCGGTGCAGTTGTGGTCGAGAATGGTGGTTCACAACTCACCGTCACCGGTGGCGAAGGGCAGGTGCTGTTTCGATTCGATGCGGAGAACCAATGCCTTGCGCTGGAATCCTCTGGATTGGACTTGCGTGTGCATGCCCGCTCAATGGCGCTGCATGCCGATGAGGAGGTATCGATCGGTGGTCGCCGGGTGGCCGTCGACGCGACAGATCGGCTTGATGTGGCGGCGGGTGTTGCCGGGGAGTCCCGGAGCTGCGCCCGACTGGATAAACGGCGGCTAAGCCTGGAGGCACCGGAACTGGGCTTTGAGGCCGATTCCGCCAGGGCCCGAATTGCCGAGCTGCAATGGCTCGGCAAAGTCTGGCGGGGTCAGCTGGACCGCGCATGCCTCATCGCGAATCGCGTTGAGACCAGCGCGGAAACTTTCATTCAGACGGCTGGAGACGTGTTCCAGCGGGTTCGCGGCGTTCATCAGGTCACGGCGAACCGATTGCGGCAACTGGTAGAGGAAACGGTGCAGGTCAAGGCAAAGAAGGTCATGTATCGGACGCTCAACGCGTTCAAGGTTCGTGGCGACAAGATTCACCTGGGCTGAGGCCGGGCAGACATGGAGTAATGTGATCGTGTTTCCAGCAAGTACCAAACAGGCAGGTCAGTGCTTCGCCTTTCCGGACGTGTGCAAGACGCCATCTCCTGGCGGTCCTGTGCCCATTCCCTATCCGAACATCGGCATGGTGATGCAGGTGCAGCAGGAGTCCACCAAGGTGAAGTTCGCCGGCAAGGGAGCTGTCACGAAGAAGTCCAAGATGAACCGCTCCCAGGGTGACGAGGCGGGAACGGCCGGCGGGGTGGTTTCGAACCAGAACATGGGGCCGGTGGCCTACAAGCAGGGTAGCGACAAGGTGAAGGTGGAAGGGCAGCCTACCCAGCACCTGACGGCAATGACCGGTCATAACGGGAGTAACGCCAATATGCCGGCGGGGTTGCAGGTTGTCCCCAGCCAGGTCCGCGTGCTCGTTGGCCTGTAGCCATGGGGGAACGTGATGTCGACTGGGCAACCAGCCGTGAAAAGGGTGCGTGGTGCCGTGGACGGCGATAACGTCCTCATCCTGTTGATCCTTTCGTTATCGGCCCTGCTTGTGCTGGTTGTGCTATGGGGCAACGGCGTGATCCGGTTCGGGGGTGGTGAGGATGCTGCCCGCACGGAAGTCGAGGCCCGGGTGCAGCAATTTGCTCAAGACGCCTCCAGCCAGGCCTTCGGTCGTGTGGCCAGTCAGGTTCACGTCCGTGCCGGACATCCCGATAACCAGTCTTTCACCGAGCACATGCGTCGCAATCATCAATTGATGGGCCTGCGCGCAATATCTATAGAGTCCTACCAGCGAAGCGGGGATACCGCGGCTGTCTCGCTTACAGCGACAGTCGAGGAGGGGACGCTGCCTGGCGAGATCCGCCTGGTTCGGCAGGGCGGTCGCTGGTGGATCAGCGAGTTCTACCTGGATGGCCGCCCCTTACTGCGGCCCGGATGATTCCGGCTGATCCCTGCCGGCCCGGGTGAGCTCAGACAACAGCTTCGACAGCGCCTGGGCGGCGGTCGGAGTGAGTTGCAGTCGCACCACACCTTTTTCGTCGCCTTCCAGGTAGCGGATTGCCAAGTGCATCACCCGTGTGTCCAGCCCGGCACCGTGACTGGATGCATGTACCTGTTCGATGCGCCAGTCCAGGCTGGTCACCACCTTCCCATGGTCAGCCAGCGACCTCTCCAGGATCTTGCCCCTGAGCCAGTGCATCGCTGACTCGAAGTTTGGCATCAGCAGTTGCATGGGCATGGCCGAGCCGGGCCCCAATACCTCGAGGTCATGCTGGAACTCCTCTGCCGATACGTTCATGGCTGCTGCCTGGCGCAACAGCGCCTCGCAGACCTGCAGCGCGCCGAGGACGCGGCCCGCCTCGACATTGTGCTGTTGTGCGAAGTATTGGGTCAGCTGAGACACGTCCGCGTCCGAGTCGCCCAGGACACTTTCGATCAACGGCCAGAGGTTGCGAGCGGCCTGATCGGGCAGGGACAGGAGCAAACGAAACTTCTCCGTGATTGCCGCAGCGGGGGGTGATCCGCCAAGACAGTGCAGCCCATCTTCATCGCCCTGTTCGCCCTGCCGCACCTCGGCCATTCCTCCTCCCTAGTTTCAACCGCCTGTCATGTGGATGTTGCAACATTTGTTCTATGAGCTTGAGAAAGCCTATAGTCTGGCAGGTCACCGCACAATGACGCTACACCGTGTACTGATCGAGGTGGGCACAGGAGCGGCATCGTTGCAAGACCCCAAATCGGGTGTCGCAGTCGAACGACGCCGATGCTACATTGAGAAGCTAAGAAATGAGTCAGGGCAATCGATTGATGCCTCGACACCGGTGAATCTGGGGGTTGCCGGAATTGAATCCGCCGCAAAGAGCGGAGTTCAGTTACGCGGCCGCAGGCAGGAAGCCCGGGGTTATCCCGTGAGCGGAGTTGCAGCATGAGTCTGGATAAGTATCTCGAGCCGTTGAGCGAACCCGGCCCTGCCGGCGTCGATCTCTACGAGTCCGGCGAGATCATGACACTCGACATGTTGGCCAAATGGGGTTCTCCGGATGATGACCCCGATTGGGCAGAGCTGCAGCAGGCCTGCATTGCTGCGCTGGAGAAAAGCCGCGATCTTCGCCCCGCCACCTACCTTGCTGCAGCATTGCTCCACACCCAGGGGCTACGTGATTTCTGCGCCGGCATCAGTCTGATTCGCGGGCTGCTGGAGCAGCACTGGGATGTTGTGCAGCCAGTGCTCGATGAAGATGGCGACGCGATGGAGCGCGCCAACGCCGTTTTCAACCTCACCCATTTTCAGAAAGTCCTCAAGCCATTGCGAACCACGGCACTGGTAGAGGATCGCGCAGCCGGGCGGTTCAGCCTGCAGGATATCGAACTGGCCGAGGGCAAGGCGGAGCCACCCGCGGGTTTCGACGGTGAGATTCCGCCGCTGGGGTTGATCCAGGGTGCGCTGCAATCCATGGATGCCGAATTGCGGCAGTCGCTGCACGATGCCGTGAAGCAGTGCGTCGACGATATCGCCGGCATCGAGACAGCGTTCCGGGAACAGGTGGGTGCCGAGCAGGCGCCGGATCTGGCCCGTCTGCGAGACGGCGTCAAACGGATTCACGCGACGCTGTCGCAGTACGCAACAGGGGGCGGCATGGACGACAAACAGCCCGAGGAAGCACAGCCTGATTCGATGCAGTCGGGCAGCGCGCCGGCACCTGCAGCGGCTCGCGGCGCGCCCGGCGACATCCTGTCGCGGCAGGACGCCATCGCCGCCATGGATCGAATCTCGGCCTATTTTCGGGCCAACGAGCCCTCCAGCCCTGTGCCCTTGTTGATGGCGCGCGCCAAGCGGCTGGTGGACATGGATTTTCTGGACATTCTGCAGGACGTCGCGCCGGATGCTGTCGATCAGGTGCGTCGCCTTGGGGGCGTTGAATCGGAAAAGTGATGCGGCCGCCGATCATCGGTCCGGCCATATAAACGGAGTGGGAAAGCATGGCTAAGGCAAGTTCACAGAAATTCATCGCCAAGAACCGCGCGCCGCGTGTGCAGATCGAGTACGACACGGAACTCTACGGCGCGGAAAAATCCGTGCAGCTGCCGTTCGTCATGGCGGTGATGGCGGATCTGGCGGGAGATAGCCAGGAGCAGTTGCCACCGATCGACGGGCGCAAGCTGCTTGAGATTGACGTTGATAACTTCGATCAGCGCATGAAGGCGCTGCGGCCCAGTCTCAAGTTCGCGGTCGAGAACAAGCTCACCGGCGAGGGCAGCCTCGAGGTGGACCTGGAACTCGAGAGCATGGACGACTTTTCTCCGGCCGCAGTGGCTCGCAAGATCGAGCCACTGCGGCAGCTACTGGAAGCACGTCAGCAGCTTGCCAACCTGGTGACTTACATGGATGGCAAGTCCGGGGCCGAGGAGCTGATCGCCAAGGTGCTTAACGATCAGGGTCTCCTGGAAACACTGGGTGCGCGTCCGAAAGACGACGGCGAAGAGAAGAACGAGGGCTGAACCATGGCAGAGACGGAAAAGGACACACAGGCGCAGGCGGAAGCCGAGGCCCTGACGGCGGATGACTTCGGTGCGCTGTTGCATAAGGAGTTCCGGCCCAAGTCCGATCGCGCCCGGGAAGAGGTCGAGACCGCTGTTCGGACCCTGGCCGAGCAGGCCCTGCGCGAGACCACGGTCATCTCCGACGACGCGATCAGCACGATCAACGCGATCATCGCCGAGATCGACGAGAAGCTGACGGGGCAAGTCAACGAGATCCTCCACACCGAGAAGTTCCAGGCTCTGGAGGGTGCGTGGCGTGGGCTGCACCACCTCGTCAACAACACCGAAACCGACGAAATGCTGAAGATCCGCTTCATGCCCGTCGGCAAGAAAGAACTGCACAAGACCCTGCGTAAGTACAAGGGAACCGCCTGGGACCAGAGCCCCATCTTCAAGCGCATCTACGAAGAGGAGTTTGGTCAGCTTGGTGGCGAGCCAATCGGTTGTATCGTCGGCGACTACCACTTCGACCACGGCCCGCAGGACGTGGAGTTGCTCTCCGGTATGGCGCAGATTGCCTCTGCCGCCCACGCGCCGTTCATCGCCGGTGCCGATCCCAGTCTGCTGCAGATGGACAGCTGGCAGGAACTCACCAACCCCCGCGATCTCGGCAAGATCTTCTCCACGCCGGAGTATGCGGGATGGCGCTCCCTGCGCGACTCGGAAGACTCCAAGTACGTGGCGCTTGCCATGCCGCGATTCCTCGCCCGGTTGCCCTATGGGGCCGCAACCGAGCCGGTGGAGGAGTTCAACTTCGAGGAGGACACCAGCGGTTCGGACGCCGGCAAGTACACCTGGGCGAACTCCGCGTATGCCATGGCGGTGAACATCAACCGCTCGTTCAAGGAATACGGCTGGTGCACGCGAATTCGTGGTGTGGAGTCCGGCGGCGCGGTGGAAGGCCTCCCGGTGCACACCTTCCCCAGCGATGACGGCGGTGTCGACATGAAGTGTCCGACGGAAATCGCCATCAGCGACCGTCGCGAGGCAGAGCTTGCAAAGAGTGGTCTGATGCCACTCATTCACCGGAAGAACACCGATATAGCGGCGTTCATTGGTGCGCAATCCCTGCACAAGCCCACCGAGTACGACGATCCGGACGCCACGGCAAATGCGCAGCTTGGCGCCCGGTTACCGTATCTTTTTGCAACAACACGCTTCGCGCACTACCTGAAGTGTATCGTTCGCGACAAGGTCGGCTCGTTCAAGGAACGGGACGACATGCAGAAGTTCCTGCAGGGCTGGATCATGAAATACGTTACCGGTGATCCCGCCAATGCAACGGAAGAAACCAAGGCGCGCAAGCCGCTCGCAGCGGCGGAGGTCTCGGTGATGGAGGATGAGGCGAATCCGGGCTACTACAGCTCCACTTTTCACCTCCGCCCTCATTATCAGCTCGAGGGTCTGAGTGTCTCATTGCGTCTTGTTTCCAAGCTGCCATCGGCGAAGGGCTAGCCTTTGGCAGTGGCTCGGTAGGGTCGACGGATCGGACCCGCCCTGGGGGGTGGCGACCGGCGACATCATGAAGGCGGACGATGTTCGCAGCGTCTGGTAACAACGGAGAAACGACATGGCTGTTGATAGTTTTTTGAAATTGGAAGGGGTGGATGGCGAGTCCAGCGATAGCGTACACGCCGACGAGATCGACGTACTGGCCTGGAGTTGGGGAGCGTCGAACTCGGGCACCATGCATGAAGCCAGGGGTGGTGGCGCCGGCAAGGCCAACTTCCAGGACATCTCGATCACCAAGTGGATCGACAAGGCGACGCCCACGATCTGGCGGGCTGTTGCCAAGGGAATCCACTACCCGAGTGGCAAACTCACCGTGCGCAAGGCTGGTGGCGATGATCCCTTGGAATATCTGGTGATCGAGTTAAAGAGCATCATGATCACCAGCACGAGCACCGGCGGCTCCAGCGGAGAAGACCGTCTGACCGAGAACATCACGCTTAATTTCAGTGAGTTCAAGATCAACTACACACCTCAGGCGGCCGACGGCACAGCCGGGGCGGCGGTGGACTACGGGTACAACATTGCCGAGAGCAAGGACGCCTGACTGCGTCCGTGGTTCAGTGATGGTTGTCGTTCAATCCGGATGTGCTTCGGCAGCCGGATTGAGCGGCATTCAGCGCTGATCGTCCCCTTACGCTACCTGATCCAGGCGCGACCCCCATGGCGGAACTGGCGACCCGAGAAGCGTTGCAACCGTCCCTGCTGGACAGGCTGACGGATCGGAGCAGATATCTTGAGCGGGTGACCATTGCCTATCGCGAGCAGGCTCTGACCGACGCCGGTCTCGATGTATCGGACCTCCGGGAGATGTTCACGTCCCTCGGTCTGGTTCGCGGGGAGGGCGGCGAAGCGGACGAGGACGTCTGGGACAATCGTCTGGATGTCAGGCCATTCCGTCGTGTCATGGAGCTTTCGCCGAGGGCTGACGTTCCTGCTGTCGAATCGCTGATCGAGTTGCGGCGTCGCACACTGGTGCCGAGCCTGGACGAATCCCGCGACGAGCGCCTGATCTCGCAACGCCGGCTTCGGCAGATGGTGCTGCGGGATCTGGGCTGGCTGCTTAACACGCCTCGCATGGGTGAACTGGTGGACTTGAGCCTGTACCCGGAAGTGACTCGCTCCACGCTGAATTACGGCGTTCCGGACATGACCGGACAGAGCCTGTCCGGCGCCGATCTCAAGTCCCTGGCCGACGGCCTCCGCCAGGCAATCATTGCCTTCGAGCCGCGTCTGCATGATGTGCTGGTCACCCCGGTGGAGCGTGATGAGACCGGCCGGAAGAACACCATTGCTTTTGTCATCGAGGGTGAGCTCTGGGGGCAACCGCTGCCGGAACAGCTCTATCTGCATACCGAGCTGGACCTTGAAGACGCCTCGGTCACCCTGAGGGAATCCAATGACCGCTAGGAAAACTCCTATGCGTCTGGCCGGGGGATAGTTCATGGACCCGCGACTGCTGGAACACTACGAGCAGGAGCTGCGCTACATCCGTGAGATGGGGGCGGAGTTTGCTCGCGACTACCCGAAGATCGCGGGTCGGCTGGGTATGGATGGCGTGGACTGCGCCGACCCTTATGTGGAACGCCTGCTGGAAGGCTTTGCGTTTCTCACCGCCAGGGTGCAGCACAAGATCGATGCCCGCTTTCCGGAGTTCACCCACCAGCTACTGGATCTGGTCTACCCACATCTGACTGCGCCCACGCCGTCCATGGCGGTGGTTGGACTGCAGCCGGACTTGACTGCGGGGACCTTGCTCGGTGGTTACCGGGTGCCTGCTGGCACGCCCATGCGCAGCCAGCTTGCCAAGGGCGAGAAGACGGCTTGCGAATACCGCACTGCCCATGAGGTGCGGCTTTGGCCATTGCAGGTGTCGGCGGCCCGCTATCTGCCGAACCCTGGGGTGCTGGCGGCCCGCGGGATTCCAACACCGAGCGGTGTGCGTGCCGCGCTGCAGATCGAATTGGAGCTGACGGCAGGTGATTCGCTGGCAGAATTGCCACTGGATTGCCTGGCGTTTTACCTGCGCGGCAGTGACGAAGCCCCCATGTGGCTTTACGAAATCCTGCATGGCGGTTTCGCAGGCGCCTGTCTGCGCGACGATGTCGAGGCACCGGCACGCATTGCCGACGGCGTCTCTATTCGGCAACCGGGGTTTGATCGCGACGAAGCCCTGCTGCCCTCCGTGCGGCGCACCTTTGACGGCTACCGCCTGCTGCAGGAGTACTTCACCTTTCCCCAACGGTTTCTGTTCGCCGAGTTCACCGGGCTTGAAGGCGCCATCAGCAAGCTCGACGGGCGCCGGCTCGAGATTACCGTTCTGCTCAGCCGGGCTGACAACCGCCTGGAGCATGTCGTCAATGCGGAAGCATTCCTGCTCAATGCCACGCCGGTCATCAACCTGTTCCGTCACACCGCCGATCGGATACACGTCAAACCGGAGCGGACCGAGTTTCACGTCGTGCCGGACCGCAACCGCCCCATGGATCTGGAGGTGTACCAGGTGCTTTCGGTCACCGGTCACGGTCGGGGAAAAGACGCCGTACAGCCCTTCGAGATGTTCTATCGTGTAGGGCGAGACAAGGCCGATGCCGAGCCTGGTGCTTACTACTTCACCAGTCGGCGCCCGCGACTCGGCTCCACCCGCCAGCGTCAGCGGGGTGGTCGAACCAACTATCTCGGCAGCGAGGTTTTCCTCTCACTGGTGGACGAGGCCCAGGCGCCCTTTGCCGATGAACTGCGCCAGCTTGATGTGACGCTGCTCTGCACCAACCGCGACCTACCCATCCAGATGGCGGTGGGCAAGGGGGCAACCGACTTCACGCTGGATATCGCCGCACCGGTCAAGGCAGTGCGTGTAGTCGCCGGCCCCACGCGACCGCGAGCCGCGTTTCGTGCAGGCGAGACCAGCTGGCGCCTGGTCAGTCATCTGTCCCTTAACTACCTGTCACTCATTGACGAGGACGAGCATGCCGGGGCCAGGGCCCTTCGCCAGCTTCTCGATCTCTACGTCGACGCCAAGGATCCGCTGGCGCGACACGTGGAGGGCGTGGTGTCCATCGGGTCACGAGCCGCCGTGCGGCGTATGCCGATCCGGGGCCCGATCTGTTTTGGCAATGGCCTTGAGCTGCGGCTCAGGCTGGACGAGGACGCCTTTACCGGCGTGGGCGCCTTCCTGCTGGGTGCCGTGCTGGATCGCTTCTTCGCCAAGTACGTTTCCCTCAACAGCTTTACCCAGACCATTGTCGAGTCCACCCAACGCGGCGAGATCATGCGCTGGCCGGCCAGGGCTGGGCGGAGAATGACCCTGTGAGTTTGCCGGAAGGCCTTTCCCGGGCGCCGGAGCGCTATACGCTATTCGCTGCATTGCGACTGCTAGAAGCCTTGTCGCCGGATCGGCCGCGGCTGGGGCGAAGCCGTCGTCCGGCGGACGACGTGGTGCGCCTTGCCCAGTTGCCATCGCTGCGCTTTGCCCCGGGTGAACTTGCGCGGGTGGATGATGGGCCGACGCCGCGCCTTCACGGAGAGGGCTTTGGCCTGCTCGGCCCCAACGGACCGTTGCCGCTGCATCTGACCGAATATGCTGATGAGCGGCGCCGCCTGCATCAGGACCCGGGTTTCGCAGATTTTCTGAACCTGTTTCATCATCGCCTGGCGTCCCTGTTCTATCGCGCCTGGGCGGACGCCGCACCGGCGGTAGAGGCGGACCGCGCCGACAACCGTTTTTTCTGGTATCTGGGTTCGCTGGCGGGGCTGGGTACACCGGGCCTGCAGGGCCGGGATACCCTGGGCGACCGGGCGAAGCTCCACCGGGTCGGCAGGCTTGCCAGCCAGACCCGCAGCCAGGAAGGGCTCGAGGACATGCTTGAGGATCACTTCGGCATGCCGGTCACCATCGAGTCATTCCTCCCCCAGTGGTTGGACATTCCTCCTGAAGACAGGCTGCGTCTGGGACGGACAACCCAAGTCGGGCGGCTTGGCCGTGACGCCAATCTGGGTCGCCGTTCCTGGCAGTGCCAGTTCAGTTTTCGGGTGATTCTGCGCGATGTGTCCCGCCAGCAGTACGAAAGCCTCATGCCGGGGCAGCCCGGGCTGACCCAGCTTGGCGATCTGGTTCGCGCCTACATCGGCGATGAGCTGCGATGGGATCTCGAGTTGCATTTAAGGCCCCGGGAGGCTGAGCCGCTGCGTCTGTCCCGTGGCCGCCGGCTGGGTCTGACAACCTGGCTGGGGCGTGGAGCCCGGGACAGTGCCCGGGCAACGATTCGTGACGCACATATGATGAGACCCGACCGGAAGCACGGCCGGCCGAAGAGATAACAGGGAGAAAAACCGTGGCAGACATCAGCCGTACAGCGCTATTCGGGAAACTTACCAGCCTCGCTTATCAGTCCATTGAAAGCGCCACGACCTTCTGTCGCATGCGGGGTAACCCTTACGTTGAGCTGGTGCACTGGTTGCACCAGCTCCTGCAGCAGAATGATTCCGATCTCATTCGCATTGTCCGCCACTTCGAGCTCGACGCCGGGCGCCTTGCCCAGGACATGACCCGGGCACTGGATGCCCTGCCTCGCGGAGCGAGTTCGGTTAGCGATCTGTCGTCCCATGTGGAAGAAGCGGTGGAGCGTGGCTGGGTCTGGTCGACACTGTGTTTCGGCGAGCGCCGCGTGCGCAGTGGCCATCTGGTGGTGGGGCTGCTCAAGACCACGGGCTTGCGCAACGTGCTGCCCAACATCTCCGCCGAGTTCCGCAAGGTGCAGGCCGACACGCTGGTGGACCAGTGGGATGCCATCGTCGGGGACTCCCCGGAGCGGGAACAGGCCGCCGGCGATGCGGGTAGTGCTGGCACGGCTGACGCCGGTGGCGCCGCCGCGCCCGCCGCCATGGGCAAGCAGGAGGCTTTGCAGCGCTTTACCGTCGATCTCACAGAGCAGGCCCGGCAGGGCCGGATCGATCCCATCATTGGCCGGGACGAGGAGATCCGCCAGATGGTGGATATCCTGATGCGTCGTAGGCAGAACAACCCCATCCTCACGGGCGAGGCCGGTGTCGGCAAGACTGCTGTCGTAGAGGGGTTTGCAGTGCGCCTCGCCAAGGGGGATGTGCCGCCACCGCTCAAGGATGTGTCGCTGCGCTCGCTGGATGTGGGTCTGCTGCAGGCGGGGGCCAGCGTGAAGGGCGAGTTCGAGAACCGGCTGCGGCAGGTCATCGAGGAAGTGCAGGGTTCGGAGAAGCCCATCATTCTGTTCATCGACGAAGCCCATACCCTGGTGGGGGCGGGCGGTGCCGCCGGCACCGGTGATGCCGCAAATCTGCTCAAGCCCGCCTTGGCCCGGGGAACCCTGCGCACCATCGGTGCCACCACATGGACCGAGTACAAGAAATACATCGAGAAGGATCCGGCCCTGACCCGCCGTTTCCAGGCCGTGCAGGTGCCCGAACCCAGCGAGGAAAAGGCCGTCGCCATGATGCGTACCCTGGCCTCGGTACTGGAAAAGCATCATCGGGTGCTGGTCAGGGACGAAGCGCTGACGGCGGCAGTACAGCTTTCCCATCGCTATATTCCAGCGCGTCAGCTGCCGGACAAGGCAGTGAGTCTGCTGGATACCGCCTGTGCCCGGGTGGCCATCTCCCAGCATGGCGTCCCCGCCGAGGTGGAAGACTGCCGCCGCCGCATCGAGATGCTGACTACCGAAGCAGAGATCGTCGAGCGGGAGCGGGCGGTGGGGCTGGTCATTCAGGGACGTGCCGAGGAGATCGCCGCCGAACTCGAAAGCGAAAAGGCGCGGCTTGAGGAACTGGAGAACAACTGGCAGCAGGAGAAGGCGCTGGTGGACCAGATCCTGGAGCTTCGGGCGAAGCTCCGCGAGCAGACCGGTTCCGCCGACGCGCCGGCGGAAGTCGCCAGCGAGGCCGAGTCGGCGACAGAGTCCGACAGCACGACTGGGACAGCCGAAGACACGGCAGGCGGCGAGCCGCCCGTTGATGTGGAGGCCGCCCTCAAGCAACTCGACCAGTTGCAGCAGCAGCTGTCCGAACTCCAGGGCGATAGCCCGCTCATTCTGCCCAGCGCCGATGCCCAGGCGGTTGCTTCCGTGGTTGCGGACTGGACAGGTATCCCGGTCGGTCGCATGGTCAAGGACGAGATCGCCAATGTGCTCACCCTGGCGGATCGCCTCGCCGAGCGGGTCAAGGGTCAGGATCATGCGCTGGAGATGATCGCCCGGCGGGTGCAGACATCCCGCGCCAACCTGGACAACCCGTCGAAGCCGGTGGGTGTGTTCATGTTGGCCGGCCCATCAGGTGTCGGCAAGACCGAGACCGCGCTGACCCTTGCGGAGTCGCTCTATGGCGGCGAGCAGAACATCATCACCATCAATATGAGTGAGTTCCAGGAGGCCCATACGGTCTCCACCCTCAAGGGCGCGCCGCCTGGCTATGTCGGCTATGGCGAAGGCGGGGTGCTCACCGAGGCAGTCCGCCGCAGGCCGTATAGCGTGGTACTGCTGGACGAAGTGGAAAAAGCCCACCCCGACGTGCACGAGATCTTCTTCCAGGTCTTCGACAAGGGCGTCATGGAGGACGGCGAGGGGCGCACCATCGACTTCAAGAACACCCTGATCATTCTGACCACCAACGCGGGTACCGAGTTGATCATGCAGGCCTGTGACAGCGGCCGGAAACGGCCCGAGGTGGAAGGCCTGACCCAGGCCTTGCGCGACCCGCTGCTGCAGGTTTTCCCGCCGGCGTTGCTGGGCCGAATCGTCACCATTCCCTACTACCCGCTCAGCGACGAGATGCTGCGCGACATCATTCGCCTGCAGCTCGGTCGGGTGGCTAGTCGGGTGCAGGACAGCCATGGCGTGCCCTTTACCTACGACGACGCCGTACTCGACCTGATTCTGGAGCGCTGCACCGAGCTGGAGAGCGGTGGTCGCATGATCGACGCAATTCTGACGAATTCACTATTGCCGGCCCTGAGCCGTGAGTTTCTCACCCGGTTGGTGGATCATCGACCGGTGGAGCGGGTGCATGTCAGTGTTCAGGATGCGGAGTTCGCTTATGCTTTTGACGCCTGAGCCCCATGCTTGACGCACCCCGGTGGGTGAGAGACCCTTGATCCAGCGAGAAATCCCCACCTTACGGCACAGCGCTGCGAGGGTACTTTACCAACAAGGGTGTTGCGCAAGACATATGGCCAGAGCGCGAATGATCGATGTGGACTACTACAGCTTCCGGCAGTTGCTGAAACAGGCAGCGGACCGGGGCGGGCGCATCGAGAAAAGGGACACAGAGCGCTGGAATGCTTATGTGAAGGAACACAACATCAACGAAACCGGGGCGCGGGCTATTGCCGCCACCCGCTTCGAGTCGCCCACCTCGGTGATCATCAGCCTGGGGGGTGACAGTGATGGGCTTTATGTCTATTCGGATATGGAAGAGGGTTGCCTGAGACTGGTCTACCAGACCTGATCGGGTTGCTCTTGACCCGGCATTCCAGAAAGACCGGGATTGAAGCTCACGATGTCGGCGAGCAGGCCTTGCCCGGCAGAGAGATACAAACGGAGTTGGAGTGAGGCATGCCACTCACCTTGACGGTGATCAATGAAGTGTCGGCGCGGCTTGGCGACAAGGCCACGCAGCGCTGGCTTGAGCGCGGCGGCACGGTAGGACGCGCCGACAACAACGACTGGACCCTGCCTGATCCGAACATGGAGATCTCTCGCTGCCATGCGCGGATCCGGTTTCAGCAGGGTCGCTATTTCCTTGAGGACACCAGCGCCAACGGCATCATGCTGGCCGATGGTGTGACCCGCATCGATCCCGCCGAGCCCTATCCCCTGGACGATGGTGTCGAGTTCCTGATCGGTGACTATCGCATTCGCGCCACCATTGGTGCGCAGGAGCCCCTGCTACCGGAGACAACGCCGCCCCCGGCACCGGACGTTCCGCTGGAGGGCGATGCGGTTGATCCCCTGGAGTTGCTTGGTGGCGCGGTGGAGAAACCGGCGGAAGCGCCTGCGGCGCCAAATCAGTCCTATCTCAACGAGCATTTCGCCCCGCCCAGTTACCGGGAGGAACCTGCGGCGCCGCCACCTCCCGCTGAACCTCCGGCTACGGGAACTCCGTCCAACGGCGAGTCGGCTCCTCTGTTACCCGATGACTGGTGGAAGTCGCCGGCGGACCAGCCTGCGCAGCAGCCCCCCGTAGCTGCGCCTCCGCCCCCACCGACTGAACCATCGCCGCCGCCAATGAGTGCACCGCAGGCACCGGCTGCAGCGGAGCCTCCACCTGCACCCGGACCGCGCCCCACGCCGGGTGGACGGGGCGGATATACGGGTGGCGAGCCAGAGACCCCGGCACCGCCTCCATTCCAGGCGCCGGCGCCAGGCCAGAGCGCGGTCCCGGATCAGGCCAGTGGCGGCGTGCCCGATCAGGCGCTGCGGCAAATGCTGGCCGGCGCCGGGCTCGATCCCGACCAGGTTCCCGCTGACAAGGCCGAGGAACTCGGGCGGATCTTGCGTGTGGCGATCCAGGGCATCATGGATTTGCTGCGGGCGCGCATGGAAGTGAAAAACCAGTTCCGCATGTCGGTGACGTTGATCCAGGCAAGGGAGAACAATCCACTCAAGTTCTCCACCAGTACCGAGGATGCGCTGCATAACCTCATGGTGAAGCACAATCCGGACTACCTGCCCGCGGTTGAGGCGTTCGAGGCCAGTTTCGAGGATCTGCGCGCCCACCAACTGGCGATGCTCTCGGGCATGCGCAGCGGTTTCTTCGAAGTGCTCCGGCAGTTCGACCCGGAACATCTCGAAGCACGGTTTGGCGAAGGCGGGGAGCGGTCCATGCTCGGTCGCATGACAGGTCCGAAGCACTGGGATCAGTACAAGGCCCTGTTCGAGGAATTCAACCGGGACAGCGAAGGCACCTTCAACCGCCTCTTCGGCGAAGCCTTCAGCGAGGCCTACGAAAAACAAATGCAGTCGCTCAAGCAGGGCGGCAAATAGCGGACTCCGCAGGGAGCGTCGCAAGATCCAGTGGAGGGTGAGATGACAGGGTTGCAGAATTCATGGCGGCGGGGCGCGCTCATGTTGGGGCTGTGCTGTGCTGCGCTGGCGATGCTCGCCGCCTGCGCATCCGGCTCAGGTTCCCGCCCCGATGCAGTCGACGGTCGCATACTCGTGGGGCCGGGCCTCAATCCCAATGTGGATGGCCGGCCGTCGCCGGTCTATATCCGTGTCTACCAGTTGCGGGATCGCGATACCTTCATGGACGCTTCGCTCCAGGAGTTGCTCACCCGGGATGTGGACACCCTTGGCGGCGCCCTGCTCAGTCGCGATTCCTTTGAACTGTGTCCGATCGAAATGGAAGACGAGCGCATGCTCGATGGTGGCGTTCGTTGTCAGGGCGAAGAGCGCGAGGTCACCCTCGATATCTATCCGGATGTGCGTTTCCTCGCCGTGATGGCGGAATTCTACGATGTGAACAATCCCGCCACGCAGTGGCGTGCTGTAACGGAGTTGCCCAGGGAGGGTTTCTGGGACTTCATCCGTTCGAACTCCTTCACCATCACGCTGGATCGCTCCAGGGTGGGGGTGAGTTTCGATTAGTTGATGGGCCTGCATGGTCAGCGCCTGGGGGGCATGAATGTCACGGAGCAGTCGCGTGCTGTGGAGCGAGGGCCTGTTCCTCGAGCCGCAGCATTTTCAGCAGCATGATCGGTTTGTCGAAGGCTATGTGTCAGGCCGGCTCGCCGCCCACGGCAATGATGGTTGGGGGTTCCAGGAGCTCGAGCTGGACACCGACCTGCTAGCCATCGGCAAACTGGGCCTTCGCGCCGCCCGGGGCATCTTTCCCGATGGCACGCCCTTCAGCATGCCTGCGGACGATCCACTGCCGGCACCCCTGGAGGTTGGCACGGACACCCGCGATCGCCTTGCTTTTCTCGCACTTCCACTGCAGCGGGAGGGCGCCGTGGAGGTGCTCCGTGAAGGGTCGCCCGCGGGGCTGTATCGTTATCGCGCCGACGATCTGGATGTGCGCGACCGTGTGCTGGACAGCAGTGCCGCTGCGGTTGTCGAGGTGGGTCGGCTGAACGCGCGCCTGGCCCTGGATGGCGATAGCCTCGAAGAGTATGCCTGCATTCCCCTGGCCCGTGTGGTGGAGGCCCGGGCCGATGGACAGCTCGTGCTGGATGATGCCTTCGTGCCTACCGTGGTGCGCTGCCGTGCCGCCACCAGGTTGCATGCCTATCTCAATGAACTGACCGGTTTGCTGCAGCAGCGGGCAGACATGCTGGCCGGTCGCGTCACCGCCAGCGGGCAGGGTGGCGCCGGAGAGATTGCCGACTTCCTCATGCTGCAGATCATCAATCGTCACCTGCCAGTGGCGCTGCATTATGCTGCCGCCACCCATGTGCATCCGGAGACCCTCTACCGCTTCGTCATCGGCCTGGCCGGTGAGCTGGCCACGCTGACGCAGGAAAGCCGTCGCGCACCGGAGATGGCCCCCTACCGTCACGACGAATTGCAGCCGGTCTTCGACGGGATTTTCGAGTCCCTTCGCGCGCAGTTCCGCACTGTCCGGGAATCCCCGGCGGTACCCATACCCCTGGAGGAGGCGGGGGCGCACGGTGTGCGGGTGGCCCGTATTCAGGATCAGTCCCTGCTCAGCAGCGCGAGTTTCGTGCTCTCGGTGGGCGCGGCGGTGTCCACCGAAGACCTGCGCAGTTACTTCCCCGCACAGGCGAAAATCGCGCCGGTTGAACGCATTGCCGAACTAGTCAACAACAACCTTCCTGGCGTGAAACTTGTTCCCATGCCCACAGCACCGCGACAGATTCCGCAGCTCAGTTCCCGGGTGTATTTCGAACTGGATCGCAGCGGCCCGTTATGGAAGGCGCTGTCCGGCTCCGGCGGTCTGGCTGTTCATGTGGCCGGGCAGTATCCGGAGCTGGTCATGGATCTCTGGGCTATTCGTGGAGCCGGGTCATGAGCGACGATCGCACCCCGCCAGGCGGTGGGGACCGCACCATCATTCGCCCCACGCCCGGGGGTCGTGCCGGCGCAGGCCGGCCGCCTCCGGCGGCGCCACCAGCGGCCGCCCCGCCGCCACCCATGGGAGGTGGCGGGCCGCAGCAATCTGCCACCGCAGGGTCGGTACAGGATATCCAGGCCTTTGGAAGCCGGGCCCTGAATCCGCTGGTGGAGGCGGCCATGCCGCTGTTGCTGCTGTGCTGTGGTTTGCGCGGCACCCGTGAACACCCGGATGTCGCCGGCCTGCATGCAGAGGCCGTGCGGCAGGTTCAGCAATTCGAGGCCGTGGCCGCCGAGCGTGGTGTGAGCCAGGAGTCTGCCATTGCCGCCCGCTACGCCCTGTGTACGTTCATCGACGAAGTGGTCATGAACACGCCCTGGGGGGCGGGCAGCCTGTGGCCGGGGCGGTCCCTGCTGCTGACCTTCCATCGCGACAGTGCCGGTGGCGAGAAAGTGTTCCAGATGATCGAGCGCGTGCTGGCGGATCGCGAGCCGCGACGCGATCTGGTCGAGTTCTTCTACGTCTGTCTGGCGTTGGGATTGCAAGGCCAGTACCGGGTGACAGAAGGGGGCCAGGCCAAACTGGCAGAGGTGCGCGAGCGGCTCTACGCCCGCATTCGTGGTTGGCGTGACGCGCCACCGGACGAACTCTCGCCCACCTGGCGAGGCGTGGAAGACCGGCGTAACCGACTGGTTCGCACCGTGCCCGCCTGGGTTTGCATGGTACTGGTTGCCCTGATCGGCAGCGGTGCCTTTTTCGGTTTTCACAGCTCCCTCAATTCCACCGCCGCGCCGCTGTCCGCGCAGCTCAATGAGGTTCGACGAGCGACCTTCGAGTCGCCGGTCGGGCCCGCCGCCATTCGTGGCGTGACGCTGGCGGACCTGGTCGGCGCCGTCGATCCCGACAGAATCGAGGTGGAGAGCCTGGACGGTGGCCGAACACGCATCATCCTGCGCGGCGAGGTGTTCGCCTCCGCCAGCACCGATGTGACAGACGAATTTCGCGGTGTGCTGCGCCGTCTGGGCGAAGCCATACAGCAGGTGCCGGGCAGCGTATTGGTGGAAGGCCACAGTGACGATGTGCCGATTCGCTCTGCGCGTTTCCGCGACAACTATGATCTCTCCCAGCAGCGGGCGGAGAGTGCCGCCGCGATCCTGCGCGAGCCCCTGTCCGATCCGGATCGGGTCGACTACGTGGGTATCGGGGAGGACCGTCCCCGGTTCACACCGGCCAGCGATCCGGCCAACCGGCCGCTGAATCGCCGGATCGAGATTATCCACCGCCCGCAGGGAGGCCGGTCGTGAAGAAAGTTTTCGCAGCAGTCACCCAGCGCTGGTTCCTTGGCCTGCTGGGTATCATCCTGCTCTCGGTTCTCATCTGGTTGTTCGGCCCTTACCTGGCGCTGGGCCCGATGGTGCCGTTCGAAAGCGTGGTCAGCCGTGCCATCACCATCGCGCTGCTTGTCCTGGTCTGGGGTGGTTTGACCTTCCTGCGCTGGCGCCGCTCCCGTCGCGCCGGTGAGCAACTCGGCGCAGCCATCGTGGCCAGCGCCAGCCCCGGCGACGGGCAGAACGACGAGTTACGCCAGCGTTTCGAGGAGGCCATCGGCTTTCTCAAGCAGTCCGGCCAGGGCAAGAATCTGTATCAATTGCCCTGGTACGTCATTGTCGGTCCGCCGGGTTCCGGCAAGACCACGGCGCTGATTCACTCCGGGTTGAATTTCCCCCTGGACCAGAAATATGGCCGGGACGCGCTCCGCGGTGTCGGTGGCACGCGAAACTGCGATTGGTGGTTCACCGACGAGGCCGTTCTGCTCGACACCGCCGGGCGCTATTTCACCCAGGATTCCGACGCCGCCTCCGACGCAGCAGAGTGGAACAGCTTCCTCGATCTGATCTGCAAGTACCGCAAGCGTCGCCCCATTAACGGTGTGCTCGTGACACTGAGCGCGGCTGACCTGCTCACCACGTCCGACGAGGGCCGCCGCCATCACGCTGCCACCGTGCGGAAACGCATCGATGAACTCCAGCGCCAGCTTCAGGTGCAGGTGCCGGTGTATTTCCTGGTCACCAAATGCGATCTCATCGCCGGATTCATCGAGTTCTTCGACGATCTGGGGCACGAGGGCAGGGCGCAGGTCTGGGGCATGACCCGTCCGGAACCAATCGCCGGCGGCAGCCCGGCGCACTGGCTGGCAGAGCAGTATGACGCCCTGCTCACCCGCCTGGATGCCCGATTGCTGGAGCGCATGGACCAGGAGCGCGAACCCCAGCGGCGCGCCCGCTTGTTCGGTTTCCCGCGGCAGATGGCTGGCCTCAAGGACAATCTGATCTCGTTCGTTCGCGATACCTTCGAAGGGTCGGGCTACGATCGCCCGGTGATGTTGCGTGGCCTGTACTTCACCAGCGGCACCCAGGAAGGCACGCCCATCGACCGGATGATGGATAGCATCTCCCGGGCCTACGGCATGCGGGTGTCCGCGGATGTGGGCGGTACGGCAGCCGCCGGGCAGGGCCGCAGCTATTTCATCCATCGCCTGCTCAAGAACGTGGTATTCCCGGAATCCGGGCTGGCCGGTGTGAACTGGCGCCTGGAGGTGGGCCGGGCCGTGGCCCAGAACGTAGCCTACCTGGCGCTGCTGGGTGTGCTCGGGGTGCTGGTGGCCGCCTGGTTCACCAGTTACCAGTACAACCGGGGCTACCTGGCGGACGTTGGCGAGTCACTGAATGTGCATGCCGACATGGCGACACGGCCTGTGCCCGGCGATGCCGGGCTCGGCGACGTGTTGCCAAGGCTCGATGCCCTCAGCGAAGTCGCCGCCGAGGCCGATCGCTACCGTGGCAACGTCCCGTTCCTGATGGGGCTGGGTCTGTATCGCGGCGATGCGGTGGGCGACGCTGCGCGGCAGGCCTACCTTCAGGGCGTGCGCGAGCTGCTGGTGCCGCGGGTGGTTCTGCTGCTGGAACAGCGCGTCGGTTCCGCCAACACCCCGGCCACCGAAGTCTATGCCTATCTCAAGGGCTATCTCATGCTGGCGGACACCTCGCGGCTTGAGCGGGAGGAATTGGACGCCATCGTGCGCGCGGCGCTGCTGAACGAGTTCGCTGATCAGCGCGCCATTGCCCAGTCGCTGGCGGCGCATTTCAGTGCCTATTCGGACAGTGCCCGCTCTTTCCCTGCGGTGGAGGTCGACGAAACCCTGGTCGCCCGGGCACGGTCATCGCTTCAGCAGGCGTCCTTGCCGGCATTGATGCTGCGCCGCCTTGAGGTGGTCTACGACCAGCGTCATCGTGATGCGCTGCGCCTTGATCTGCAGGCGGGGCTCGGCGGCGACATGGTTTTCCGCCGCCGCAGTGGCGTACCCCTGTCAGAGCCGGTGCCGGCGCTCTACACCAGTGCCGGGTTCCAGCGCATCACCGGTGATGTGGGGGGTGCCCTGGTTGAGCAGTTCATGGAAGACCGTTGGGTGTTTGGCGAAGACACCTTACCCAGTGGTCGTACTGCAAGGCTCAATCTCGCCGCCGCCTTCGTCGAGCACTACGAGCTGGCCTATATCCGCTACTGGCAGGAACTGCTTGCCGATCTGGAGCTCTCGCCCCTGTTGGGAGTGGATCAGGCAATTGATCTGCTGGCTGCCATTACCGGGCCTACATCGCCGTTGCGGCGGCTCATGAGCACCGTGGACGCGCAGACCCACTTCCCGGAGCCCGAGGACGACGAGGCGCAGCCCGGCGGTCGTATCGGTGCTCTGCTCGGGCTGGTGGATCAGGTGAGAAGTGACGATGGCGGGCCGCGACCCGGCGCGCGCATCAACGACCATTTCCAGCAGTTCCATCAATACGTGGCGTCGGACAACGGTGCGGCCCCGCTGGACGGACTGATCGCCTTGCTGGATCAGCTCTATGACGAATTGAGCGCCTTTGGCAGCGGATTCGGCGATCAGGATGCCATGACCCTGCTGGGACGCGACGGAGGCGATACCCTGCGTCGCCTGCGCACCGAAGCGGCGCGCACGCCAGCCCCCTTCGACGGCTGGCTGGAGGCTCTGGCAGGTTCTGGTCAGGAGGTTGCCTTGCGCAACCTGCGTAATCAGATCAATCAGCGCTATCGCAGTGCCGTCCTGCCCGTGTGTGAAGAGCTGACCAGCGGCCGCTACCCCTTCGATGCCGGCAGTTCGCGGGATATCGCGCCCAGCGATTTCGCCCGGCTGTTCGGTCCCGGCGGTGTCATCGAGGAATTCTTCAACGAGAATCTGGCAAGCCTGGTGGACACCTCCGGCGGCCGCTGGCAGTGGCGCAGTGGTCAGGCGTCTGCCCTTGGGATTCCCCGCTCGGTGCTGGATCAGTTCCAGCGGGCCCGCCTGATCCAGGAGCTGTTCTTTGGTGGAGCCAACGGCCCCGCCACCAGCTTCGAGCTGACACCCCGTTATCTGGACGCCCGGGCGCGGCAGTTCCAGCTCTCCATGGGTGAGCAATCCCTGGTCTATCGCCATGGCCCACCATTGGCGGAGCGCTTTGCCTGGGCAGGGCAGGGTGCAAGCACCACCGTGGCGTTCGAGGATCGGGGCGGGCAGCGGCCCAACGTCGGCTACAGCGGTGGCTGGTCCTGGTTGCGCGCCATCGAGGCTGCAGAGCCTGCCGCGGAGTCCGATACCGCCTATCTCGCCAATTTCAATGTTGGTGGCTACTCGGCGCGGGTCTCCGTGGAGTTCGACTCCTCGCGTAATCCGCTGCGTAATGCCGAGTGGCGTCGCTTCCGTTGCGTCGGGAGCCTCTAGCTCATGGCTGCCGGCCAGGCCATGGGGTTTCACGGCAAATTACCTGGTCGGGGCGATTTCGTGCGGCGCCGGGTCAGCGGAGACTTTCTGGAGCGCTGGGATCCCTGGCTTGAGCGGTGCATTCACGCATCCCGCCGCGCGCTGGGCGATGCCTGGCTTGATGCCTATCTGACCAGCCCGATCTGGCGGTTTGCGCTGGGGCGTGGCACTTGCGGTGGCGCCTGCACCGGCGTGCTCATGCCCAGCGTGGATGCCGTCGGTCGATACTATCCCCTGACCCTGGTGCGTCCCCTGCCGGGGGGCAGCACATTGCTCACCTTGCCGGTGGAAGACTCGGACTGGTTCGAGACGGTGGAACAACTTGCGTTGTCCGCACTGGAGGGAGGTGATGACTTTGATCTGGGTCTTTTCGATCAGTCCGTCCATGATATCGGCCGCAAGCTCGCGCCCAGAGTGACCGAGGAGACTTCGCGTCTGCTGGATCCCTTGCGCGGTCCGGTGCGGTTTCGCCTGCAGAATCTGTCCGATGTCATGCCTGCGCTGTTGACGGCGCAGCAGGCCCTCGCCAGCGGCGATCAGGGCTTCAGCCTGTGGTGGACAGAAGGCTCGGAGCGTATTGCACCCTGCCTGTTCATGCTCGGCGGCCTGCCACAGCCGGAACAGTTTGCCGCCATGATCGACGGCGAATGGCACCGCCATGGCTGGGATTCCCGCACTGTGCGCTGGCAAGCGGCAACATCGTCGGCGATGGACCAGGCCGAGTTGGTCGAGGTGCCTCTCAACCTGCGCTCCGCCGCCCAGACCCACGTGGGCAAGGTGCGGCAGATCAACGAGGATGCCTGGCTGGATCGGCCGGATCTCGGTCTGTGGGCGGTGGCGGACGGGGTCGGCGGACATGACGCGGGTGATGTCGCCAGCCGCGCTGTGGTCGACAGCCTGCAGCAGGTCCGTACCGGTGGCGAACTGCAGGAGCGGCTCGCTGCCGCCCGGGAAATGCTGCGACTGACCAATGAACATCTTGCCTGCGCGGCGTCGCGACCGGACAAACCCGTGCGCAGCGCCAGCACCGTCGTGGCACTGTTTGCCGGGGGTCATGAGTGTGCCTGGCTTTGGGCCGGGGATAGCCGGCTTTACCGTTTGCGGGGTGGCGAGCTGACACGCTGCACGCGAGATCACAGCCTGGTGCAGGACATGGTGGATCGAGGCGAACTGCAGGAGGCGCAGGCCGCAGGACATCCCCAGGCCAATGTGATCACCCGGGCCGTGGGCGCGGCAGCCAGCCTTGAGCTGGAGCACCGCTACTCCGACCTGCAGCCCGGTGACCGGTATCTGCTCTGCTCTGATGGCATCCATGGGGCGATCGAGGAGACAGTCATCGCCCGCGCTTTGCGCGCTGAGTCTCCTCAAGGTGCGGTGGATGCCCTGACCGCAGCTGTTCTCGGTGGACCGGCCAAGGACAACTGCACGGCGGTTGCGGTGTTCTGTGATTGACGTCAGCTCGTTGGAAGGCAGGGAGAAAGTGTGATGTCCGAGCATCGGGATGACGACAAGACGCGAGTTGCCGGTACGGATGACGATACAACCCGCGTCGGCAACGATGATGCCACGCGGATCGCACCGGACGACGCAACGCGCGTTGCGTCGTCCGAGTCATCCCGACCTGACCGCACTTCCGGCACTGCGTCGGACTGGGCCCGACCGGAGACCTGGAGTGCACCGTCCGCTGGCAGCATGGGGCCAGGGGCTGTCATCAAGCAGCGCTTCGTGCTTGAGGAACTGATCGGCCAGGGTGGTATGGGTGCCGTCTACCGGGCCCGGGATCTGCGCAAGGAAGAAGCCCAGGACAGCGAGCCCCACGTTGCCATCAAGCTGCTGAGCGACGAATTCCGCCAGCATCCGGACTCCCTGGTTGCGCTCCAGCGGGAGGCCAAGAAGGCCCAGGTCCTGGCCCACCCGAACATCGTCACTGTCTACGATTTCGACCGCGACGGCACCCAGGTCTACATGACCATGGAGTACCTGCAGGGAGACCCTCTGGACGTGGTCATCAGGCGGCGGGGGGCTGGCGGCGGACTACCCCGGTCAGAGGCCCTGCACATCATTGACCGCATGTCCCGGGGGCTGGCCTATGCCCATCAGCAGGGCATCGTGCATTCCGATTTCAAGCCCGGCAACGTGTTCCTGACCAAGGACAATAACGCCAAGATTCTCGACTTCGGTATTGCCCGGGCGGCCCGTGTACAGGCCGCAGGCGAGGGTGATGAAACCAGGTTTGATCCGGCAACCATTGGTGCCATCACGCCGGCCTACGCCAGCGCGGAGATGCTGGCGGGAGAGGTGCCGGAGGCTGCGGACGATGTCTATGCCCTTGGTTGTGTAGCCTATGAACTGCTGACCGGCCGGCATCCTTATCTCGATGACTCCGGCCGCAAGCTGCCCGCCGACGAGGTGGCGCGGCAGGGCATCCGGCCGACGCCGCCCAAGGATGTGCCGAAACGGGTTGTCCGGGCTGTGCTGCGGGCCATCGCACCGAGTCGTGACGAGCGCTTCCCCAATGCGGGGATGTTCCTCGAGGCGGTCAAGCCGCCCGCACGCCTGGGGCGCAAGGTCATGGCCAGCCTGGCGGCCCTGGGTCTGGTGGCGGCCGTGTCCTGGTGGATGCTGATTCGCGAGACCGACATGATGGTCACCCTGGATGATCTGCCCACCAGCCTGGAAGAGTCACGCGCACTGATCATCCAGGGTGATCGTTACCTGGCTGAGGGTGACATACCCCAGGCCCACCGCCACTACACCCTGGCCTGGGAGCGGGTAGAGGAGCAGGAGGAGGTCAGCGGTCGCGATCGCAATCGCCTGCGTGTACTGGTAGACCGGCATACGGACCAGGTCTTGGATCACTACATCCGCGAGGCGGAACGAGAGGATCTGGACGACTTCTCCCTGGAGTTGCTTCGCATCAGCCTGGAATCTCTTGAGCGCTCGGAACTCGGGACACGGCGAGACCGCCTGCAGCGAGCCCTGGATGACGTCAATGCGCGACTGGATTAGTCACTCCAAGGGCGCGATCCAGTTGCCGCAGAATCGCTGGCCAGCGCTCCACCCAGCAGCACACATGGTCGAAGTCCGGTTCTACCCGAAGTTCCGCTGCTTGGTCACCCTCGATGCCGGCGGCTACTACATCAACCGGAACCACCGTGTCCCGGCCTCCGGCGTAGTGCCATTGCAGGATGTCGGCAGGCAACGGCGGCTGGTCCTTTGCCGACAGCGAGCCGCGCAGCGGCCGATAGCCGTGGTGCTCAGCCCATGCTGTGTGGTCCAGGTTGGCGGCAAGCGTCACCACCGCCCGCACGTCGTCGCGACGGCCGGCAAGCAGGCGGGCCAGGGTGCCGCCACCGCTGTAGCCGATCAGCACCAGGCCATGATCGCCATGGCTCTCCGCCAGGCTGTCCAGCGCCTGATCCATGGCGGAAACCACCGTTTCGGAATAGCGGCCATCCGCCCACAGCCGCGAGCGGCAGGCCTGATCCATGGGGTTGCGGGCGTAGCAGGGCCGGTTGAGGAGTATCCGCGGTGCGTGATCCTGCGCCATCAGCTCCAACGTCAGGCGGCCCCGCGGCGTCGGGTCCCGAGCGATGCGGCGGCCGCCGATCCAGGGTGTGCCGTCACCGGTGAGATAGACATGCAGTGGCCGGTCGGTTTCGGCTTGTTGCGGCGGGCTGTAGGTGCTGAGGACGAACTGCTCCACGGCAATCTCCACGGTGTCAAAGCCCCTGGATTCCGCCGCCAGGCGGTGTTGTGCACCGGGGCTGGAGCACCCCCAGAGAAGGGTTATACTGGCCAGTACTATAAAGATGCCGACCCGGATCGGGGCGTTTGCCTGGCGGGCCAGACCATACAGAGCGTTGGCCCGTTGTCGCGGGCCTTGATGGTGTAAAACGGTCAAAACCACAGTGACAGGCATTGATGCGAGGGAACGTCCAGTGAATAGTGCGAGCCTTTCCGATACTAACCCGTCCGCGCTGTCGATACAGCGATGCGGCCTTTGGTCGACCATTCTGGCCGCCGCCGTACTCGCTGGCTGCGCCTCCGGTGGTGGTGAGCCACGCCTGGAGAGCCGGGATCGGGGCAGCGCCGAGGTGGAGGATCTGTACGTGGTGGATTGCCTGCTTCCCGGGCAGGTGCGGCGCGTCGGGGGCATGACCTATCTCACACCCCGGCGGCCGACGCGCACCACGGTGCAGGACTGCCGCATTCGCGGTGGCGAGTACGTTGCCTACGACCGTGCCGACTACCGAACCGCGTTGAATGTCTGGCTGGAACGTGCCGAGGGCGGCGATGCCGAGGCGCAGAATTACGTTGGCGAGATCTTCGAGAAGGGTCTCGGCCGGGATCCGGACTATGTCTCCGCTGCCACCTGGTATCGTCGTGCTGCCGATCAGGGGTATTCCCGGGCGCAGATCAACCTGGGTTTCCTCTATGAACAGGGGCTCGGCGTGCAGCAGGATACGGCCACCGCGCTGAACTACTATCGGCAGGCCTCCGGTGTGTCCGAGGATGACCTGGTCTTCCGTTCGGAAATGGACGGCGAAATCGCCGAGTTGCGCGCCCAGCTGGATGCCCAGATTGCCCAGGCCGATCAGCAGGTCAATACGCTGCAGCAGCAACTGCAGCGGCTGGTGGATGAGCGGGATGCCATGCAGCGTCGTGTAGAAGAGGCCGAGAGCGGAGGAGACGACGCTGGAGCCGCTGATCCCGAGGAGTCAGAGCGCCTCAGCACGGAGCTTGCCGGTGCAAGACTGCAGATCGAAACGCTGGAGCAACTCTTCCAGCGGGCGCGGGATGAGCGCGACGAACTTGCCCAGCAGCTCAGCGAATTGCCGGAACCCACCGAGGAAACCATTGCGGAGGCCGAAGAGGACAGGCCGGCCCTTGAGCGCCCGGAGATAGGCGCCGCCATTGCCGGTGGCATTGATTTCGGACGTTATTATGCCCTGGTCATCGGCAACCAGGAATACCAGTATCTGGACGATCTGGAATCCCCGCTGACCGATGCAGAGCGGGTGCATCGACTGCTCGAGGAGCGCTACGGGTTCAACGTGACGTTCCTGCCCAATGCCGACCAGTATCAGATCATGAACGCGCTGAACGACCTGCATGATCGCGTCGGTCCAAGGGACAATCTGCTGGTTTACTATGCCGGCCACGGCAACATGTCGGGTGGTCGGGAAAGTGGTAGCCGCCAGCGCGGTTACTGGTTGCCCGTCGATGCCGAGGCCGAGCGCCTGGTGCGCTGGATCAACAACGCAGTGATCAGCGATCATCTGGATCGCATTCGTGCCCGCTCCATTCTGGTGGTGGCCGACTCGCTCTATGGCAGCACCATGGCGGCTGAATCCAGTGCTTTGCTGCTCGGCAGTGGCCAGTCCGCACTGACCGAGGACAGCATCCGTGCTGGCCTCGATCGTCGCTCCAGGATCGTGATTTCCTCCGGTGGGGAGCGGCCTGTTCCCGACTCCGTGGACCGACCGCACTCGCTTTTCTCACGCTCGCTGATCGACGCACTTGAAGAAAACGACGGCGTCATGCGTGAGAACATGCTGTTTGCCCGGGTGGCCGTGAACGTGCGACGCCGCTCTGGTGGTGATGGGTCGCCACCACAGACGCCGGAGATGCGGCCGATCCGCGCCGCCGGGCATGAAGGGGGAGATTTCTACTTCGTTCCGGTTTCGGATCAGCGTACCGCAGTCGGCCGTTGACTCGCGGCGGCTTGACGCTGCCGGCCGTGCATCCGACACTCGCGTCCCAAGTGGAAACCAAGGACGCGTCTTCCCATGTTGCTTACCTGTGGTGAAGCCCTGATTGATCTGGTGCCGGGCGAGTCCGGCGACTCGGACTTCAAGCCGGTGCCGGGTGGGGCGCCATATAACGTGGCCTGTGCGGTTTCCCGCATGGGCGCGCCCGCCGCATTTCTTGGTGCTGTCGCTGATGATTGGCTGGGAGAGCTGCTGCGCGCCCGTCTGCGGGAAACCGGTGTCGATACCGGGCTGCTGGCCCAGCGGACGGCGGCGACCCCCATCGCCCTGGTTCGCAGGAATCCAACCGGCTCCGCCGAATACATCTTTCACGGTCTGGGTCCGGACAGCCCATGCCTCACGGAAGAGCACATTCCGGCAAACCTGCCAGACCAGGTCAACTGCATTGTCACCGGGGGTCTTGCCGCCGGTCTGCCCGGGAGCGCAGAGGTTGTCGAAGCGCTGCTTGAAAGGGAACGTGGCCATCGGCTTCTTGTGCTGGACCCGAACATACGCCCGACGCTCATGTACGACCGTCCAGCGCTGCTTGATCGCTGGTGGCGTCAACTCGCCTGCGCCGATATCGTCAAGGTGAGTGATGAAGATGTTGGCTGGTTGGCGCCGGGAGAAGAACCTGAAGCTTTCGCCAGGCACCTGCTCGAGCATGGCCCCGCCCTCGTGGTGCTGACACGGGGTGGTGACGGCGCGGTGGCGCTCACGCTGAAAGAGCGGGTCTTTGTCCGCCCTCCGAAGATTACCGTGCGCGATACCGTGGGCGCTGGGGATACCTACACGGCAGCCTGTCTTGTCTGGCTGCACCGGCAAGGGCTCCTGTCACGGGATGCAACTGTCGGGCTGGGCCGCGGGCCACTGCATGAGCTATTGCGTTTTGCCAGCGCGGCAGCTGCCATATGCTGCACCCGCGCGGGAGCCGAGACGCCCACGCTGGATGAAGTGCAGTCCCTGCTCACCAGAACCGCGAGCGTCGGTGGGACATGATTTTCGCGTCATTCTGAGGGCAAGGATGGTCGGTTGACATCGATGTCATCGCTTTACTAGAGTAGCGGCAACAATAACGAGGAGTAGATCGTGTCAACCCTGAAGGACATTGCCCGTGAGGCCGGGGTTTCCATCAAGACCGCGTCCCGGGTCATTAACGGTGAAGCCCCCATCCGTCCGGAAACCAGGAGTCGGGTGCAGGCCGTGATTGACCGCTTGGGCTACGAGCCCAGCCACGCGGCCCGAATGATGCGCACCCGCCGCTCCGGCGTGGTCGGCTTCATGACCGACGTCGTGGCGAGCACACCGTATTCCGTGGACATGGTTCGTGGCATGCAGGATGAGTTGCGTGCCTTTGGCAAGACCATGCTCATCGCCAACACCGAACGCGATGCACAGCGGGAGCGCGAGTTCCTGCGCATGTTTCGCCAGCACCGGGTTGAGGGCATGGTGTTTGCCTCGATGTTCCACCGGCGACTCCATACGGTTCCCGAGGCAGGCGCGCCCCTGGTGCTGTTGAACTGTTACGCAGATGACTGGCAGGGCGCCAGCCTCGTGCCCGACGACCACGGTGGTGGATACGCGGCTGCCCGCTATCTGCTCGATCAGGGGCACCGCCATCTTGGCGTGATCTCGCTGAATCCAGTGTTACCCGCGACGCAGCTCCGACTGGCCGCGCTGCGCACGGCACTTGCTGAGCGGGGCCTCTCCCTGAGCCCGGATCTTGTGCAGTGCGGTTTTGTCGGGCCCCTGGAAGCCGAGCAGCTCAGCGCCTTTGAGGCCGCCATGGAAATGTTGCGGCGACCCGACCGGCCCAGTGCCATCCTCTGCGGTAACGATCAGATCGCCCTGCAGGTCTACTGTGCCGCACAGGACCGTGGACTGCAGGTGCCAGGGGATCTGTCCGTCATGGGCTTTGACGACCTCAAGCTGATCTCCGAGACGCTGCGGCCAGCGCTCACCACCGTCGCATTGCCATACGCCGAGATGGGACGGCTTGCCGTTCGCGCGCTGGTCGACCCGTCACAGGCCCCAATGTCCACGGTCCCGCAACGGGTTCCGTGTCTGTTACGAGTCCGTGACTCCGTGGCTCCGCCGACAAGGCCCTAGAACCCTCTCGAACACGGAATATACCGAGCAAGAATAGCCATGGACTGCAGCCCGAAATAAATGACATCGATGCCATTTTGGATGGTTTCGTGCCTGGATGTTCCGGCCGACGTCAGGGAAACACTCAAACGGCCGGGAGCAATAACGCGCCGGGAAGGCGCCGAGTAACGACGTTTCAAACCTTATGGAGGAGCAACGATGCTAACGAGAAAGCACATCATCCTGCCGGTCATCGGCTTTGTCGCGGGTACCGTCGCTTGCCTGCCGATGCTGGCCAGCGCCCAATCCGACGACAGTCTGGCAGAGCGGATGGACCGGCTTGAGCGTGAGATCCAGGAGCGGGAGGAGACCGGGTTCGCGTTCAATGGCTATGCGCGGTCTGGCATTCTCAGCAATGACGAGGGTCGTCGTGGTGTGGGCGGGCCGTTCTCCACTCCGGCGGGCTCCGTGGGTGGTGCGGTGGGGAGGCTCGGGAACGAGCCCGACACCTACTACGAGGCCTACCTGACCCATCGCAGCATCGCAAGCAACGGAACACGCACCCGCTTCACCGCAATGATTGCGGACAGCCTCGAGAGCAATAACGACTGGACTGCCGACGTTGGCAACCTGAACACCCGGAACGTGTTCGTGGAACTGTCACACCTGCCGTCTTTCAGTGGCGCCTTCGAGAACAGCACCATCTGGGCCGGCAAGCGTTTCGACCGGGATAACTTCGATATTCACTGGCTGGATTCCGACGTGGTGTTCCTGGCGGGAACCGGTGCCGGCATCTACGACGTACAGATGGCCGACGCATGGCGGGCCAACTTCTCCCTGTACGCCCGGGATTTCGAGGAAGAAAGCGGCGATGTGGAAGTCTACATCGGTACCGTCAACAACTTTGTCGGCAACTGGCAGTGGATGCTGAACGGCATCAGCGCGCCGCGTAACCGCGACGACGGCGTGGGCGGAGGCGGCGAGGCGCCGGCGAACACCGGCGTGCAGACCATGCTTGCCTACCACGGCGACAGTTTCTTCGGACTCTCCGATGGATTCTTCAAGGTGGCCCTGCTCTACGGCGCGCGTCTCGGTGCCGAGGTGAAGGTGCTGGGCGGCGACGCCAACCTGCAGGACGATGCGCAAGCGTTGCGTCTGGCGATCTATGGCACCACCTATCTGTCCGAGAACTGGCGACTTGCGCCGGCGATCTTTGCCGAGGCCAGCCAGGACCGCTACGTCGAGGATGATGACTACCGCTGGCTGACGCTGAACATGCGCCTGGTGCGCGAGATCACCAGCAACTTCGAGCTGGCCTTCGAGGGTACCTGGCAGACCATGGATCTGGAGCCGGAGGGCTATCTCGACCGCAATGCGGTGGATGGTGATTTCTACAAGTTCACCGTTGCTCCCACCTTCAAGCCGGAAGTCGGCGGCTTTTTCCAGCGCCCCGAGATCCGTGTCTTCGCGAGCTACACCGACTGGGATTCCGCACTCAACGACTACGCGGCCGACGACGCGTTCGGCTCCGATGGTTTTACCGGAGGTCAGTGGCAGTTCGGCGCCCAGACCGAGATCTGGTTCTGATCAGGAAACGCGGGCAGGAGCCTGCCCGCGTTGCATGCGTTCGACCCCCCCTTTTGGCCGGTGTCTCAGACCGGCCGTTTTTTTAGCTGCCCACACCAACTCGCTGGAATCTGGTCTCGCTGCAAGCCGGGCACGGTGGGACATGACCTGCCCTCGTGAACTGCAGCACTTTGCCGCAGGCCTCGCAGCGCAGTTCCCCGGGGCCGGTGATCTCTCCGGTATGCACGTGGGTAGCCCATTCAAGGGAGGCGTTAAGCTCCTCGAGCTCGAGCCGGGTGCGATCAGCGATGCTGGTGAACTTGTCGATCAACCAGCTCTGCAGCAGGGTCATGTCCATTCTGAACCAGCCGGCAAGGTCCTCGTTGCGCCGGGCCAGATGGCGTGCGGCGTCCTCTACGTCGCGGCGGATGTATTCGCTGATCCGCTCGGCCTCCTCGGCAGTGAGTTCGCCAAGCTCCACCGCCCTTTGCCGTGCCCACTGCAAGGCTTCGTTCAATCTCGGGCGCGCTTCCTCGCCTGCACGCTCCATCGCATCGGTCACGCGCTCGAGCATGTTCTCGTAGGCTTTCGGTTCGCGCTCGCGCTCTTTCTCGCTCATGCAGTGGGGCTCCGTAGTTACATTGGTGTCTACCAGAACTGTAGGGCGGTGGGGGCGCAACGCAAGCCCATGCATTGTTCAGCTTGCCGGGTGGGTCGATTTCTGACCGGGCAGCCACCGGAAATCCGGGGAGCTTTGCCGTATAATTCGCGCTTTCTCCAATCCACCCCTCTCTCTGGAATCAGTTGCGGTAATGGAAGAGCACTACAAGCCCGAACAGATCGAGCGTCGTGTCCAGTCCCTCTGGCAGGAGCGGCAGGCTTTCCAGGTCGACGAAGATCCGGCGCGGGACACCTACTACTGCCTGTCCATGTTTCCCTACCCCAGCGGCAAGCTGCACATGGGGCATGTTCGCAACTACACCATCGGTGATGTGATCAGCCGCTACCAGCGGATGCGCGGGCGCAACGTGCTCCAGCCCATGGGCTGGGATGCCTTCGGCCTGCCGGCGGAGAACGCCGCCATGCAAAACAGGGTTGCGCCGGCAAAGTGGACGCGGGAGAACATCGCCTATATGCGTGGGCAACTCCAACAGCTTGGTTTTGCCTATGACTGGTCCCGTGAATTTGCAACCTGCGACCCGGAGTACTATCGCTGGGAGCAATGGCTGTTCACTCGCCTGTACCGCAAGGGGCTGGCCTACAAGAAGACGGCCACGGTGAACTGGGATCCGGTGGATCAGACCGTGCTCGCCAACGAGCAGGTGGTGGACGGCAAGGGTTGGCGTTCCGGTGCACCGGTGGAACGCCGGGCGATTCCCCAGTGGTTTCTGCGCATCACCGACTACGCCGACGAATTGCTGGATTGTCTGGACCGCATGCCCGGCTGGCCCGAGCAGGTCCGCGCCATGCAGCGCAACTGGATCGGTCGCTCTGAAGGGGTGGAGCTGGAGTTCGGCATCGAGGGCCGTTCCGATCAACTCACCGTCTATACCACGCGCCCCGACACCCTGTTCGGCGTGACCTACATGGGCCTTGCACCCGAGCACCCCATTACCCGGGAGCTTGCTGCCGACAACCCCGAGTTGGCCGCGTTTGTCGAGGAATGCAGCCACGCCGGTGTCGCCGAGGCCACCGTGGCCACCATGGAAAAGAAAGGGCTGGATACCGGCCTGCGGGCCATTCACCCCCTCACCGGCGACGCCATCCCGGTGTGGGTCGCCAATTTCGTGCTAATGGACTACGGTGCCGGCGCCATCATGGCGGTGCCGGCCCACGATCAGCGTGACTGGGAATTCGCCACCCGCTATGGCCTGCCGATCCGTCCGGTCATTGCCCCGGCCGACGGCTCGCCGGTGGACGTGAGCGACGGCGCTGTTGCAGAGAAGGGCGTGCTCATCGATTCCGGTGAATTCACCGGGCTCACCTCGGAGCAGGCCTTTGACGCCATCGCAACCAGACTGGAGACTGAGGGCCGTGGCCGCCGGCAGGTGAACTTCCGCTTGCGGGACTGGGGTGTTTCCCGGCAGCGGTACTGGGGTGCTCCCATCCCCATGATCAACTGCCCGTCCTGCGGCACCGTCCCCGTGCCCGACGAGGATCTGCCCGTGATCCTGCCGGAGGATGTGGACTTCGACGGCAGTGGCTCGCCGCTGAAGAAGATGCCCCAGTGGTATCGCTGCACCTGCCCGGCGTGTGGCGGCGAGGCCGAGCGGGAGACGGATACCTTCGATACCTTCATGGAGTCGTCCTGGTACTTCTCCCGTTTCGCCAGTGCCGGCAACGATGGCGCCATGGTGGATGAGCGGGCCCGCTACTGGCTGCCGGTGGATCAGTACGTGGGAGGGATCGAGCACGCCATCCTGCATCTGCTCTACGCCCGCTTCTACCACAAGGCCATGCGCGATGAGGGCCTGATCGACTCCGACGAGCCGTTTACCAATCTGCTGACCCAGGGCATGGTGCTGAAGGATGGTGCCAAGATGTCCAAATCCAAGGGCAATACCGTGGATCCACAGGCACTCGTGGAGCGCTACGGTGCCGACACGGTGCGCCTGTTCACCATGTTCGCGGCACCGCCGGATCAGTCCCTGGAGTGGTCCGATAGTGGCGTTGAAGGGGGCTATCGTTTTCTCAAGCGCCTCTGGGCTCTGGCTAGACAGCATGTTGCTGCAGGGCCGTGTTCGGCGGTGACAGCGACGGAACTGAACGACACGCAAAAGGCCACTCGCCGCAAGGTTCACGAGACCATCCGCAAGGCCTCCGACGACATCGGTCGGCGCTTCACCTTCAACACCGGCATCGCGGCGGTCATGGAACTGGTCAATACCTTGTACAAGGCTGCAGATGATCAGTCGCCCCAGGGGCGCGCTGTCATGCAGGAGGGGCTGGAGGCGGCGGTTCTCATCCTCGCGCCCATCGTGCCCCACGTAACCCAGGAGCTCTGGCAGGCGATGGGCCATGACGGCATGGTGCTGGATGCCGATTGGCCCGAGGTGGACGAGTCCGCCCTGGAGCAGGACACCCTGGAACTGGTGGTGCAGGTCAACGGCAAGGTCCGGGGCAAGGTGGCCGTGGCCGCCGATGCGGACAGCGCCGCCGTGGAAGGGGCGGCCCTCGCCGAGGGTAACGTGCAGCGCTTTATCGAGGGCAAGACGGTGCGCAAGGTCATCGTGGTGCCCGGGCGACTTGTCAACGTGGTGGCCAACTGACATGCGCCGTGGCCTCGCCCTGTTGCTGACCACTCTGCTTGCTGTATCGCTGGCTGGCTGCGGCTGGCATCTCCGGGGTTCGGCACCCGGAGCCGCATCGCTGGAGGGCGTGCAACTGGCGGTGGATTCCCGCGTGGGTCGTGATGAACTCTACCGTGAGGTGCGTATTGCCCTTGAGGCTGCCGGTGCCGAGGTCGTCAGTACGGGATCCGGCATTCCGACCCTGAGGCTGCTGGATGAAAGCCGCTCCACGCAGCGGATTTCCGGTGGGCGCAGTGACGAAGTCCGCGAGAACGAACTGCGCTACCGCCTGCGCTGGGAGTTTCTCGACGGCAATGGCGAGCGCCTTGTCGGGCCCGACGTTTACCAGCAGATTCGAAGTTATCGGTTCGAACAGCAGCAGGTGCTTGGCAGTGAAGGGCGGGAAGATGCCCTGGTGCAGGAACTGCGCCGCGATGCGGCTTTTCTGCTCACTGACCGCGTGCAGGCGCTGATCGGAGAATGACCATGACTGGCTCTGGTAGCTCATGCGACTGAAGCCGGAACAACTCGCCAGTACTCTTGGCAAGGGGCTTGCGCCTGTCTATTGCATCAGCGGCGACGAGCCCTTGCAGCTGCAGGAGGCGGCGGATGCGATTCGTGCCCGGGCCCGGGAGGTTGGGCATACCGAGCGCGAAATTCTCGATGTGGATGGCCGATTCGACTGGGGGCGCCTGGCGGGCTCCGGCGGCAACCTCTCACTATTCGGCGACCGGCGCCTGCTGGAGTTGCGAGTGCCCAGTGGCAAGCCTGGCAAGGACGGCAGCCGCGCGCTGGTGGACTGGTGCAAACAGCCCCCTGAAGACACGGTCTTGCTGATCAGCATGGGACGAATCGACTCGCGCAGTCGCGACTCGGCCTGGGCCAAGGCCATCGACCGGGCGGGGGTGTTCATGCAGGTCTGGGCGCCCAACGGGGGTGAGCTGTCGAACTGGATCAACCGGCGCATGCGTGCCGCCGGCCTTGAGCCACAGCCCGAGGCCATGCGGCTGATCGCCGAGCGCAACGAGGGTAACCTGCTGGCGGCGGCCCAGGAAGTCGACAAACTGCGCCTGCTCCTGGGGGGAGGACCGGTAACCGTGGAAGCCGCCCGTGCCGTGGTTGCCGACAGCGCACGCTACAATGTATTTGATCTGGCAGAGGCTGCATTGGCGGGGGAAATCAGGCGCACCCTGCGTATTCTGCAGGGCTTGCGGGAAGAGGGTGAACAGCCCACGCTGGTGCTCTGGTCGCTGTCGCGGGATATCCGCCTGGTATGCCGGATCACCGCCGTCGGGCGTGTGGACGAGCTGTTTCGGCAGGAGCGGGTCTTCGGCGCACGGCAGAAGCTGCTGGGGCAGGCGGCCCGACGGGCCGACCCCATGGCCTGGGAGACCCTGCTACGGGACTGCGCGCGCATCGACCGGCTCATAAAGGGCGCCGGAGAAGGCGACGCCTGGCAGGCCCTGCGGGAACTTGCCGTAGACATGGTTGGCGTCGATGCTCTGAATGATCGGCGCTTGTACAGACGTTTATCTACAGGCGTGTTTTAGCAATGAAAGACGAGATGTTGAAGTTGGGGCAGCATGCACGCCATGCATCCCGGGCCATGGCGCGGGCCGAGCCCGGCGCCAAGAACAGGGCCCTTGAGGCCATCGCTGGAGCCATCGAGACGCAGTCTGATCGACTGGTGGAAGAGAACGCCAGGGATCTCGCCCGGGGGCGCGACAACGGCCTCGATGCCGCCCTGCTTGATCGCCTGGAGCTGACACCGCCACGCATCGCGGCCATGGCCGAGGGTCTGCGACAGATCGCTGCCCTGCCGGATCCCGTTGGAGAGATCAGCGGCCTGCGCTATCGGCCCAGCGGTATCCAGGTGGGTCATATGCGGGTGCCCCTCGGGGTCATCGGCATCATCTACGAATCACGGCCGAATGTGACAGCCGATGCCGCTGCTCTTTGTCTGAAATCGGGTAATGCGGCGCTGCTTCGGGGCGGGTCGGAAGCGATTCATTCCAACACCGCAATCGCCGAGTGCATTCGCCAGGGGCTCGAGTCTGCCGGCCTGCCTGCGGACGCCGTGCAGGTGATCGGCACCACAGATCGCCGTGCTGTGGGCGAGATGATCACCATGAACCAGTACGTGGACGTGATCATTCCCCGCGGTGGCAAGAGCCTCATCGAGCGGATCAGTCGCGAGGCGACGGTGCCGGTGATCAAGCATCTGGACGGTGTCTGCCACGTGTATATCGATGACCGGGCCGATGTGGCCAAGGCCGAGGCGATTGCCTATAACGCCAAGACCCATCGTTTCGGTGTCTGCAACGCCATGGAAACCCTGCTGGTGGCGCGGGGCATCGCCGAGCAGGTGCTGCCCGGGCTCGCCGCCCGTTATCGTGAGACTGGGGTCGAACTGCGCGGCTGCGCCGACAGTCGCGCTCTGGTTCCCGCCATGCAGGCAGCCACCGAGGATGACTGGCATGCCGAGTATCTGGCGCCCATCCTCGCGGTGCGCCTGGTTGATGGGCTGGACGATGCCATCGAGCATATTGCCGCATACGGTTCGGGCCATACCGAAGCCATCGTGACCGAGGACTACACTCGGGCGCGCCGTTTTCTCCGCGAGGTGGACTCGAGTTCTGTCATGGTGAACGCATCGACCCGCTTCGCCGACGGTTTCGAGTATGGCCTGGGCGCGGAGATCGGTATCAGCACCGACCGCCTGCATGCCCGGGGCCCCGTTGGTCTGGAAGGCCTGACCACGCAGAAGTGGGTTGTGCTGGGGGATGGTCATGTGCGGCAGTAATCGCCCCACTGACCCCGGCGCGTAGGCGATCATGGCCCGGCTTGTCGGCATATTCGGTGGTACGTTCGACCCGGTCCATAATGGCCATTTGCGGGTGGCGCTGGATGTCGCCGAAGCCGGCGACCTGGATCAGGTGCGCCTGATCCCCTGCCACATACCGCCCCATCGGGATACCCCCGAGGTCACGGCGGCGCGGCGACTGGAGATGCTCAGCCTGGGGGCTGCCGATGAGCCACGCTTCGTGGTGGACGACCGGGAGTTGCGTCGCGACATGCCTTCCTACACGGTCGATACCCTGCGCGGCCTGCGCGAGGCGTTTCCCGACGACGTACTCTGCCTGCTGCTCGGTGCCGACAGTTTCCACGGCTTGCCGCGCTGGCACCGCTGGCAGGAATTGTCGGATCTGGCCCATCTGGTCATCATGGAGCGCCCGGCGACCGGCACCGAAATGCCTGAGTCCCTTGGCCGCTGGCTGCCCGGGCGCCAGGCGGATGACTGGGCGCAGTTGCGGCGTACCCAGGCCGGGCTTGTGCTGTTTCAAACGGTTACGCAGCTCGACATCTCGGCGACTGAACTGCGACGGCGTCTCGCCGTCGGGGGCTCGGGCAGATATCTGATGCCGGATGCGGTTTGGCGCTATATTCAGGAGCACGGGCTTTATTGCCGCGGGGGCGGCTGAGCCCGGCTGGATACCCGGGAGGTGCATTATCAGCAGAGCACAGACTGAAAGTAGTGGTGACGACCTGCAGCAGCGATTGTCGGAAATCGTGTTGCGGGCGCTGGAGGACATGAAGGCCGTAGACACGGTTACGCTGGACGTGCGAGGCCGTACGGGCATTACCGATACCATGTTCATTGCCTCCGGTAATTCCAACCGTCACGTCAAGGCCATTGCCGACAACGTGGCGGAGCAGGCCAAGGCCGCCGGTTTCCGGCCCCTGGGGATGGAAGGCCAGGAGTCGGCGGAGTGGATTCTGGTGGATTTGGGTGACGCAGTGATCCACGTGATGCTGCCGCGTGTGCGCGAACTGTATCGACTTGAACGCATCTGGGGGCTTGAAGCGCCCGAAGAATCCGACGAACAGCACACCGGCTGATGCGGCTGCAGATCATCGCCATCGGGCAGAAAATGCCCGCCTGGGTGGCTGATGCCTATGCCGACTACGCTGGCCGCATGCCGCCGGAGCTGCGAATGGAGCTGCGCGAGCTGCCGCCGGGGGACCGTGGGCGGGGTGGAAACCCGACCCGGGCCAGGGACATCGAGGGGCAACGCATCATCAAGGCGCTGCCCGCCGGTGCCCGCACCGTGGCACTGGACCTTGGTGGCCGGCAGGAGACCACGGAACGACTCGCGCAGCGACTGTCAGACTGGATGCTCGATGGTCGCGAGATAGCCCTGGTGATCGGTGGGCCCGATGGTCTTGCCCCGGAGGTGCTGGCTGCTGCCGAGCATCGCTGGTGCGTGTCCCGGTTGACGCTGCCCCATATGCTGGTCCGTGTCGTACTGGCTGAGCAGCTCTACCGGGCCTGGAGCATCCTCGCCAATCACCCGTATCATCGTTGACACACTGAATCAGTGCTTCAATGACCGCCGTCCGCCAACCTGCGGACAACAGACACCGGACAGTCCGAGGACTTATGCAAGCCGATCAAGCAGATATCTATCTCGCCTCCAACTCGCCACGGCGCTCCGCCTTGCTGGGGCAGGCCGGCATCGCCTTTCGTCAGTTGCAGGTGGATGTAGACGAATCCCGACGCAGCGATGAGGAGTCGCCCGAGGTCTACGTCCTGCGGCTCGCGCTGGAGAAGGCGCGCGCGGGCTGGCAGCAGGTCGCCGGCAGCGCGCCACTACCAGTGCTGGGTGCTGATACCGTGGTGGCGGTGGATGACGTTCTCTACGGCAAACCCCGGGATCGCGCTGATGCCATTGCCATGCTGGAGGAGTTGTCCGGCGCCACCCATCGTGTCCTGACCGGGGTTGCCCTGGTGGATGATCGGGAGGCGACACGGCTCAGCTACAGCTCCGTGACCTTTCGCGAGCTGACTCGGCAGGAGATAGAGCGTTACTGGGACAGCGGCGAGCCGGTGGACAAGGCCGGTGCCTATGCGATCCAGGGTCGGGGTGCCGTATTCATCGAGCACCTCGAGGGCAGCTACTCCGGCGTCATGGGCCTGCCGCTGTTCGAGGTGGCGGATCTGATGGAAGAGTTCGACATCGATTTCCGGCACCGCTGGTAACCCATGTCCGAAGAGATCCTGGTCAATTGCACGCCCCAGGAGACCCGCGTGGCGGTGGTCGAGAATGGTGTGCTGCAGGAAGTCACCATCGAGCGTACCCGACGTCGCGGCCTGGTGGGCAATATCTACAAGGGCCGTGTGCAGCGCGTCCTGCCGGGGATGCAGGCGGCGTTTATCGATGCCGGGCTGGAGCGCACCGCATTCCTGCACGCATCCGACATCACCCTGCCTTCGACTGCAGAATGTGTGGATGGCGGTGAGCGGCGCACCCTGCAGGACATACGGCAGCTGCTGCGGGAGGGGCAGGAGGTCATCGTCCAGGTGGTGAAGGACCCCATCGGCAGCAAGGGTGCGCGGCTCACCACCCATATCACCATTCCTTCCCGCCACCTGGTGTTTCTTCCTGACAGCTCCAGTGTTGGCGTGTCCGCCCGCATCGAGGACGAGACGGAGCGCGCCCGCCTGCGGACCATCGGCGAGAACTTTATCGCTGCCGGAGATGCCGGTGGCTATATCTTCCGCACCGCGGCGGAGCAGGTCGACGAAACCGCGCTTGCCGCTGACAGGACGTTTCTCTGCAAGCTCTGGGAGTCGATTCGGGCGCGGACTGCGACCGCCGTCAGCGGGCAGTGTGTTCATGAGGATCTGCCGCTGGTCATACGGGCGCTGCGTGACCTCAACGGTAACGAGGTGGAGCGCATCCGGGTCGATTCCCGTGAGAACTTCGACCGGGTCGAGCGCTTCTGCCGCCAGTTCTTTCCGGAAATTCTGGAACGCCTGGAGCATTACAGCGGCGAGCGGCCGATTTTCGACCTGTACGGCGTCGAGGAAGAGTTGCAGCGCGCCCTGTCCCGCAAGGTCGAGCTCAAGTCCGGCGGGTACCTCATCATCGATCAAACCGAGGCCATGACCACGGTGGACGTCAATACCGGGGCCTACGTGGGGCGGCGCAACCTGGAAGAGACCATCTTCAAGACCAACCTGGAAGCGGCCCAGTCCATTGCCCGGCAGACCCGGCTGCGTAATCTCGGTGGCATCATCATTATCGATTTCATTGACATGCAGGATGCCGAACACCGTCGGCAGGTTCTCCGGGCGCTGGAGAAAAGCCTGGAGCGGGATCATGCCAAGACCCAGATCAGTGGTGTATCCGCACTGGGGCTGGTGGAGATGACCCGCAAGCGAACCCGCGAAAGTCTGGAACATGTGCTCTGTGAGTCGTGTCCAACCTGCGGTGGTCGTGGAACCATGAAGACCCCGGAAACCGTGTGTTACGAAATCTTTCGAGAGATCATGCGCGAAGCGCGGCAGTTCGAGGCCGAGCGGCTGCTTGTGCTTGCTGCCACCTCGGTGGTGGATCGTCTGCTGGAAGACGAGAACATGAGCGTGGCGGAGCTGGAAGAGTTCATCGGGCGGCCGATCACGCTCCAAGCCGAACCGTTGTATGCGCCGGATCAGTTCGACGTCGTCCTGATCTAGAAGCGTATCAGCGTCTCTCGCGTGGCTTCGCCCGGCGCTTTGGTATGGGACAGGGTTTCACCCACATGAAGCTGTCGTCGATTGTTGGCGGCCGATACAGCCAGTTTCCGGAGCGTGGCTGATGGCCGCCCCGCTGCGTCTTGCCCTGCAGGCTGGCCGGTTGCTCTGGTTGACCGGCGTTGTGCTGCTGGTGATGGTGGCACTGGCAATCACCGCGCTCCGACTGGCCGTCTGGGCTGCGCCAGAGTTTCGTGCCCAGCTTGATACGGCTGTCAGCGACGCCATCGGCCTTCCTGTGCATACGGGCAGCCTGGGGCTGCGCCTGGAGGGGCTGAACCCTTACCTGGTGCTGGATCAGGTCACAGTGTCGGGCGAGGACAGCCGCAACAGTTTCCAGATCGAGCGCCTGGAGCTTGCCCTCGACGTCCGTGCCTCGCTGCGGGAGCAACGCCCGGCAATAAGGGAGTTGGTGCTCGAGCAGCCCGATATCATCATGCAGCGCGATCTGGCTGGCCAGTACGCCATGGCCGGCGTGGAGCCGGGGCCCGGCTTCATGGCGGTCATCGACCAGTTTCTGGGCGATTTTCTCATCCAGCAGACCCGCATCCGCGTTAACGACGGCCGGATTGTCTACGAGGACCCCACCCGCGGCGAGATCTACCGCCTGCAGAATGTAGACCTGCGACTGGTTGCGCGCCCCGACGGTGGCAGACAGCTTGCCGGCTCCATGCCTCTGCCTCCGGAGTTTGGTGAGGAGTTGGCGTTCGTCATGGAGTGGGGCGGAGATGGTTTGCCGCTTGAGCAGGACATTGTGCGTTTCTACGCCCGCGGGCGAGGCCTTCAGCCGGAGCTGCTGGAGCGGGCGCTTGCCCCGCCGGGCGAATCACCCATGGTCGGCGTGGCGGGAGATCTCGAGTTCTGGGGCAATCTCCAGGGTGGGTTTCCTGGCCTCGGCCCAAGTCGTGATGACGCGCGCCGGGCCGTGGACGTCACGGTTCGCGGCCGGGACGGCAGCGTGCACCTGCCACGCTTGTTTCGCGACGTGATTCCCTATGATGACCTGGCTGCGGAAGTGCGCTGGCGAGGTGATGGGGCCGACTGGCAACTCGACGTGGATGAAGTCCTCGTCAACAACGAGGATGGCGTCACCGAGGGAGCTGTCCGCATTGCCCGTCAGGCGGGGCAACCGGTATTTCTGGATATCCGCGCCACGGCAGAAGGTCGAGACGGGAACGCGACCCGAACGGGGCGTTATCTGCCTGCGGCAATCATGCCCGCTCGGCTGGTAGATTGGCTTGATGCCGCAATCACCAGCGGTACCGCCGAGCGGGCCAAGGTGCTCTATCATGGCTACGTCAACTCTTTTCCCTTCGACGCCGGACAGGGTCGGTTTTCGGTGATTGCCGAAACCCGGGGTGTGCGGCTTGCCTTCTGGCCGGAGTGGGAGCCGTTGACGGATCTCGACGGCACATTGCGGTTCGAGAACCGCGCCATGCGCATCATTGCCCACGATGGCGTGATCGGTGGCGCACGTGTCCAGGGCGCTGAGGCACGGATAGACAGCCTGGGTCGTTCGCCGTTGTTGATCGACGGCACCTTGAACGGCGCCGGCGATGACCTGTGGGCGTTTTTGCGTGATATGCCGGTGATGCCGGAGGCGGTGGCCGGGATTATCGACCGATTCCGCCTCGACGGTGAACACGGCCTGACCCTGGGGCTTGCCATCCCGTTTCGTGGCGAGCCGGTGACGGTGGATGGCACGGTGCATCTGCTGGATGGCGTCATGCGTTACCCGGAGCGGGATATCAACCTCACGAACCTCACCGGTGATGTGAATTTCAGTAATCTGGGGCTGCAGGCCGACGGTCTGGTTGCAAGCCTTGACGGTGCTGCGGTGTCGCTGTCCCTGGATACCGTGACGGAACCCGGCACAAGCCGTATCGACCTGTCTGCGGATATCGACGGTCTCGGCATGGACGCGGTGGCGGCGCAACTTCCCGGGCTCGACTTCCTGGAGGGGCGGGGTGACTTCGGATTGCATATGACTTTCCCCGGCTTCACCGGGGAGGCCGCCACGCCCCCGGTGAGCCTGCGGCTCGAATCCGACCTGATCGGAGTCGTCAGCACACTGCCACGCCCGGCACACAAGGTCGCTGACGAGCGCCTGCCATTCAGCCTGAACATGGGCATCGGCGAGCGTCCAGGCAACTTGCGTTTCGCCGCCGGTGAGCGGGTCACAGGAATCATCGGCTGGTCAGTGGATGGCATGCCGGAGCGTGTGGGTATCGGCCTGGCGCGTACCGCGTCCCTGCCTGCCCTGGAGGGCATGGCAGTCAGTGGACAGGCCGACGTGGTGGATCTGGCGGGCTGGCTGCGACGGCTGCAGGTGGGCGCAGGTGATGGCAGTGCGGTGGAACAGGATGGGGAGGGGGTGCCCCTGAGAGGGCTGGACCTGGAGATCGGTCGGCTCGACGTCGGCACGCTTGGCTTGCCGGAAGTTTCCGTTTTCGGCCGACGGGATGACGGAGACTGGCGCTTCAACCTGGAGGGATCCGGCGTCGCCGGTACCCTGCAATGGTCTGGCGGTCCACGGCCAGAGCTGCAGGCGCGTTTGCGTCATCTGGTCCTGGCTGAACCCGATGGTTCGGAATCAGTTGCCGCTGACGACCCTGGCGGGGTAGGCGGCAATGGGAACGATGCCGCGACGCCACGGGACTGGCCAGCTCTGGACGTGGAAATTACCCGGCTGTCGGTATTCGGCCTTGAGCTGGGAGCCTCGCGTCTGTCGGGAACCCGGGACAGCCCCGGCTATCGGTTCGACTCCATCGCCATCTCCTCGCCGGATCTGGAACTCCACGGCGACGGCGTCTGGCAGGATGATGGCGCCGCTGGCGAGACACAGCTTCGGGCCCGCGGTGCGAGCGATAACGTCAACGCCGCACTGACCCGACTGGGATACGCTGACGCCATCAGGGGCGGAACCGCGCGGGCCCGTGTCGATCTTCGGTGGCCCGGAGCGCCTCAGGATGTGGCATTGGAAACGTTGCGAGGCGATATGGTCGTCAACTTGCGGGACGGGCAACTGGTCCAGGTGGATCCCGGTGCCGGGCGAATGCTGGGCCTGATCAGTGTCGCCCGGTTACCGCAGCGGCTGGCCCTGAATTTCTCTGATCTGGTCAGCGAAGGATTCAGTTTCGACCGGATTCGCGGCGAATTCGAGTTTGACAGTGGCATTGCGATACCCCGCCAGCTCTGGCTGGATGGTCCGGCCGCGCGAATCGAGGCGGAAGGTCCCATCGACCTGGTGGCAAGGGAGTATGATCAGACCGTGACGGTGGTGCCGAGGAGTTCGTCGGCACTGCCGCTGCTTGGCGGCCTGGTGGCGGGGCCACCGGGAGCGGCGGCACTGTTTCTCGCGCAGACGGTGTTCAGCGATCAACTGGATCGGGCAACCCGTTTTCACTACCGCCTGACGGGCCCATGGCAGGCCCCGGACATCCGCAGGATTTCCCGGATCGAGGCCAGCGGGGGCGACCCCGTCAGGCAGCGTTCGTCCCTGCAGGAAGGAGTTGACGATGCAGCAGGTCGTTGAGGGAACACGCCGGGTTGCGGCCATTCAGATGGCGTCCGGGCCGCGAATCGAAGGCAACCAGCAGGAGATCCGCAGACTCCTGCAGATTGCCGCCAACGGTGGTGCCGAACTCGCTGTTCTGCCGGAGAACGCCATGCTCATGGGCATGGCCGAGACCGACAAGCTTGCCGTTCGCGAGACCGACGAGGGTGGACCGCTGCAGGGATTCTTCGCCGCGGAAGCGGCTCGGCTCGGCATCTGGATCATTGCAGGCACCATCCCGATGGCGGGGGCCGATCCGGCGCGGGCGCGGCAGAGCTGCCTGGTATTTGATGCCGAGGGCCGGCGGGTGGCCCGCTATGACAAGATCCACCTGTTCGATGTGGACGTGGAAGGCGATACCGCCTATCGGGAGTCGAACACCCTGGAGCCGGGGAACACCGTGGTGACCGTTGACAGCCCGTTCGGCCGAATCGGGCTCTCGGTCTGCTATGATCTGCGTTTCCCGGAAATGTACCGATTATTGATTGAGCACGGCGCGGATTTGCTGGTTGTGCCCTCAGCCTTTACCGCGAAGACCGGCGAAGCCCACTGGCGTACCCTGGTCCGGGCCCGGGCCATCGAGAACCTGTGTACCGTGATCGCCCCGAACCAGGGCGGCTACCATGTCAACGGCCGGGAGACCCACGGCGAGACCATGATCGTCGACTCCTGGGGCCGGATTCTCGATAGTCTGTCCCGCGGCTCGGGTGTGGTCTTCGGCGACATCGATATTCAGCGCCAGCGGGAACTGCGACAGCATTTCCCGGCGCTGGATCACAGACGCTTTCGTGTTGTCGAAGCCTGACACACGACAATCCTGATCAGTTCCAGCAAGGTGCACGCATGCAGCAGAGCCTAGACATCGCACGACAGACACTCTTCGCTCCAACGGGCCTGGGGGAGTCTGACCTGGATCAGGCGTTCTCCCGGCTGATGACGCCGTCGGTGGACGCCGCCGACCTCTACTTCCAGTGCAGCCGTCACGAGAGCTGGGTGCTGGAGGACGGCATCATCAAGCAGGGCAGCCACAGCATCGACCAGGGGGTTGGTGTGCGTGCCATGAGCGGTGAGAAAACCGGATTCGCCTATTCCGACGAAATCGTGCTGCCGGCCCTTCTGGAGGCTTCATCGGCGGCGCGGGCCATTGCCCGGGGCGATGGCGGCCGCGGTCTCAAGGCCTGGAGCGCCCGCAACGGGCTGCGCCTCTACGACGCCCACGACCCGCTGGACAGCATGAGCGCGGAAGACAAGGTGGCGCTGCTGCGCACCGTGGACGCCGAGGCACGGCGTCAGGACCCACGGGTCGAACAGGTGATCGTCAGCCTGGCCGGGGTCCACGACGTGGTGCTGGTAGCCGATCACGAAGGACGGCTGGCCGCCGATGTACGCCCCCTGGTGCGCCTGAATGTGACCGTCCTGGCCGAGCAGAACGGCCGGCGGGAGAACGGCTCTGCCGGCGGTGGCGGGCGCGTCGACTACCATTATTTCCTCGAGGATGACCGGGCACTGGGTTACGCCCGGGAGGCGGTACGACAGGCGCTGGTCAACCTGGAAGCCGTTGCTGCCCCGGCGGGGACCATGCCGGTGGTGCTGGGCCCGGGCTGGCCCGGAGTGCTGCTGCATGAGGCAATCGGTCACGGCCTGGAAGGCGACTTCAACCGCAAGGGAACCTCGGCCTTCGCCGGGCGCATGGGCGACAAGGTTGCCTCGGAACTCTGCACGGTGGTGGATGACGGCACCCTGGCGGGACGTCGCGGCTCGCTCAATATCGATGACGAGGGCGAGCCCACCCAGTGCACCACCTTGATCGAGAACGGTCGGCTGGTGGGTTACATGCAGGACAGCATGAACGCCCGGCTCATGAAGATGGCGCCGACGGGGAACGGGCGCCGCGAATCTTACGCTCACCTGCCCATGCCCCGCATGACCAACACTTACATGCTCAATGGGCCCCACGATCCGGAAGAGATCATCCGCAGCGTGGAGCGCGGCCTGTACGCCGTGAATTTCGGCGGCGGGCAGGTGGATATCACCTCGGGCAAGTTCGTGTTCTCCGCCAGTGAGGCCTACCTGATCGAGAACGGACGCGTCACCCGCCCCGTGAAGGGCGCCACGCTGATCGGCAACGGACCCGAGGTGTTGACCAGGGTGAGCATGGTCGGCAACGACATGCGGCTTGATACGGGTATTGGCGTCTGCGGCAAGGACGGGCAGAGCGTACCGGTGGGTGTGGGTCAGCCCACGCTCAAGGTGGATGGGCTGACGGTCGGCGGCACTGAGGGTTAATCATGACAGCAATTGCAGAGCCGCAAGGGCGGACATCCCTGCCGGACAAGGCGCAGCTGGAGCAACTTGTCCAGCAGGTACTGGACGAAGCGCGACGGCAGGGTGCCACTGCGGCGGAAGCCTCGGCCAGCGTGGGTTCGGGCCTGTCGGTGCAGGTCCGTAACGGTGCGGTGGATACCCTGGAACACCAACGGGACCGCTCGCTGGCAGTGGCTGTGTATTTCGGTCAGCGTCAGGGCACTGCCAGTTCGGCGGATTTCTCCCCGGCGTCCATCCGGGCAACGGTTGAAGCAGCCTGTGCAATTGCACGGCATACGTCGGAGGATCCGGCCCAGGGTCTTGCCGACCCGGAACTGCTGGCCCGGGATGTGCCCGATCTCGATCTCTACCACCCCTGGGCGCTCAGCCCCGATGACGCGGTGGAATTGGCCCTGAGCTGCGAGGCCGCGGCGCTGTCAGTCGATTCAAGGATAACCAAGTCGGATTCTGCCGGGGTGTCCAGCAACGTCAGCGTTCGGGTCTATGGCAACAGCCATGGTTTCATGGGTGGCTACCATGGGTCACGCCATGGCATGAACTGTGTGGTCATCGCCGAGGACGGCGGCGGCATGCAGCGCGATTACTGGTACACGGTGGACCGCGATGCCCAGCGACTTGACGCGCCAGAGGCAGTGGGGCGCAAGGCCGCGGACCATGCGCTGAAGCGGCTTGGAGCCGGCCAGGTGCCGACCCGCCGGGTACCGGTGGTCTACCACGCCACCATGGCGAGGGGGCTGCTCGGGCATCTGGTGTCAGCGGTGCGCGGTGGCAGCCTCTACCGCAAGGCCAGTTTTCTGCTGGACAGCATTGGCACCCCGGTACTCCCCAAGGGCCTGTCACTGACCGAGCACCCGCACCTGCCGCGCGCCCTCGGCAGTGCGCCGTTCGACAACGAAGGGGTTGCCACCCGGGAGCGGGATCTGGTCAGCGACGGCGTGCTCCAGGGCTATGTGCTGGACAGCTACTCGGCCCGCAAACTTGGTATGACCACAACCGGCAACGCCGGCGGTGTGCATAACCTGCATCTGCCGCCGGGTGACAGCGACCTGGACGGGCTACTGAACACCATGGGCGAGGGCATGCTCATCACCGAACTCATGGGGCAGGGGATCAACATGGTCACCGGCGACTACTCACGGGGTGCCGCGGGGTATTGGGTCGAGGGTGGCGAGATCACCAGGCCCGTGCAGGAAGTCACCGTGGCCGGCAACCTGCGGGACATGCTGCTGGGTATCCAGGCTGTCGGCAACGACGTGGATACCCGGGGCAACATTCACACCGGCTCCATCCTCATCGATGGCATGACCGTGGCCGGGTCCTGACAGGTGTATCAGGGTTCCTGCAGCTGGCGTTGCAGCCGCTGCAGGTGCTTTCGGGTGATCTCCTGGAAGCGCGGCGTGCTGCCCACATCCTCGTAGATTGGATCACCGTGCTCGTCTTCCGCCACGATGCGTTGCCCCTGCACATACGGGAAGGCGGCCTCCAGATCGTCCAGCGCAGCAGAGAGCAGATCGGTAATGAGGTCGCTTTCCGAACGCCCCGGAAACATCTCCTGCAAGGCTGAGAGCTTCGCGGCGTCATGGATGGACAGGCGCACCCGATACTCGTTGGCCGTCCGCAGTTCGCTGGCAGACTCTTCCCAGGCCTCGATGAGTTGCTTTACCTTCATTGGGTCAATGGCCTCCGTCAATAGCAACGTATCCCTAGTGCCCGAAACAGAAATGCAGCGAACTTCTGTGTCGGGACACTAGCTCATGGGTAACCCGCGCCGGGTCAGAGCGCAAGCCTTATTCCTGCTCCTCAAACCGGTTCTTCACCAGCGCCTCGATGGCGTCCAGCGCTGCCGAGGCATCATCACCTTCCGCCTCGACCAACAGTGTGGTGCCCCGGGCAGCGGCCAGCATCATCACACCCATGATGCTCTTGCCGTTGACGGTGCGATTCCCCCGAATCACCCGAACCTGACTGTCAAAACCCGAGGCAATGGCCACGAAACGGGCTGCCGCCCGGGCATGCAGGCCGAGCTTGTTGATGATGGTGATCTCGCGACGCTGCAGCTTACCTGCGCTGTCGCCGGCAGCTTGCTCATTCATTGGTCTGCACCATGACAACGCCATCCTGTCCGCCGGTCAGTGCCTTCTCGGCGAGTTCGTGCAGGGAGAGTCGCGGATAATTGAATACCCGGAGCAGCATGGGCAGGTTCACCCCTGCGATCACGCAGATGCGTTCCCGACGCGCGAGCCGGCAGGCCACGTTGCTCGGCGTGGAGCCATAGGCGTCGGTCAGGACCAGGACGCCGTCGCCGGTGTCCAGGGTTTCCAGCATCTGCACCGCATTGCGCTCCACGCCGTCGGGGTCGACATCCTGGGTCACGGCCAGGCTGCCTGTCTGGACCGGGCAGAAGCCCAGGGTCGACTTGGCCGTCTCCAGCAACTGCTGGCCGATGGCATTGTGGGTGACCAGCAGAATGCCCACGCTCATGAGAGTTCCCGGTGACGCATGGAGACCTGTCCGAATTGGCGGGCGAAGTGCGCGGCAAGGCGTTCCGACAGGTAGACAGAGCGATGCTGCCCACCAGTGCAGCCGATGGCAATGGTGAGATAGCTGCGGTTGTCCCGCTCGAAGGCCGGAATCCAATGAGCTAGAAAGTCCCGGATATGCACGTACATCTGCTCGACCTGGGGCTGTGCCTCAAGGTATTCGGCCACTGGTTGATCGCGCCCGGTCAGCGGACGCAGTGCCGGCTCCCAATGAGGGTTGGGCAAACAGCGGACATCGAACACGAAGTCGGCGTCCGCGGGCACGCCGTGCTTGAAGCCGAAGGACTGGAACAGGATGGACAGCCGGGCGTGATGACCGCCCAGACGCTCGTTGATGATATCCCGCAGCTGATGCAGCGTGGTGGTTGTCGTATCCACCAGCAGATCGGCCCGCTCCTGAATGGGCGAGAGCAGATGCCTTTCAACCGCGATGGCCTCGGCCAGCGGCCGATCGTCGGCGCTTAGCGGGTGGCGTCTGCGGGTTTCGCTGAAGCGCTTGATGAGTGTGGCGTCATCGGCGGTTAGAAAGACGATCTCCGTCTTGACCCCGTGAGCGCGGAGATGATCGAGAAAGCTTGGAAACTGTTGTAGATCCCCTGGCCGGTTGCGCGCATCAATGCCGACAGCGAAATCCTGGCCACCATCGGTGCCGAGCAGGCCGAGGTGCGCGCCCAGACCGGAGAGCAGGGAGATGGGCAGGTTGTCGATGCAGTAATAGCCGGCATCTTCCAGGGTGTGCAGCGCGACGGTCTTTCCAGAGCCGGACAGGCCGCTGACGATGATCAGGCGCCGGGCATCAGCCATGTCTCATCTCCCCATCGTGAGTCCGGGCTACGGCCTCCAGCAGCAACGGCAAGGGCCGACCGGAGGCAACCGGCAAGTGCAGTCGCCGCAGGCAGATGCCCCCCAGCGTGACTGCATCCCATTTGCCATGCAGACGTGGCCAGCTGGCCCATTGTTCCCTGGTTGGCTGCACGAGGTTAACCACGACGGCGATCTCACATTGGTCGGCGCAGCGTGTCTGCCGCAGTGGGCCAAGCCCGCGCACTTCGAGTAATCCGTGCAAGGCTGCGGGGGCATATCCGGTCAGACGGTCCGCCGTCACCGAGAGTTCTACCGCATCGTCTGCGACAAGCGTATGGCCGCGATCCATCAGCGCCAGGGCCAGATCGCTTTTGCCAATGCCGCTGTCACCAGTCAGCAGCACGCCTTTGTTGAAGATCCGGACTAAGGTCCCGGGGATGACGGTTGCCGTTGTCATGGCGCTGTCCGACAGCTCGGTCCGGTCCTGGTCGAATAAAATTCCGGGCATCAACCGTCGGCGGCCTGGTCGCCGTTCCAGGCCGTCAGCAGATCATGCAGGGCAGACGCCGAATCCGCTTCGCGCAGCCGGTTGCAGAATTCAGGGTCGCTGAACATCTCCGCCAGCCGCGCGAGGATCTGCAAGTGCTCGTCGGTAAAGTGCTCCGGCACGACCAGGGCAAACAGCAGATCCACCGGCTGTCGGTCGAAGGCATCGAAATCGATGCCTTCGGGAAGCTTGATGAAAGCGGCAGTGGCGGTATCGCTGCCTTCCACGCGGGCGTGAGGCAAGGCAACGCCTTTGCCAAGCCCGGTGCTCCCGAGTTTTTCGCGACTTATCAGCTTGTTGAAGATAGCGCCCGCGTTCAGACCGGCTGCTTCGCCCGCCACGAGTTCGCTGAGCACTTCCAGCCCGCGTTTCTTGCTGGATACGGCCACATCGCAGCCGATGCGGTCCTGGGTCAACAGGTCGGCAATCTTGATCATTGGTTTGCACGCCGGATCGCCGATCCGGCCCCGCCCCTGGGCAAACGGCCTGCCCGTTCAGTGTATGTCGACCGGAGATGCCGCCCAGGGCATCGCCGGCCAGCCTGGTCACTCCTCGAGATCACCACCGGCCGCTTTCGCCTGAAGGCCTTCGACTCGATGATGGTCGGTGAGTTTCTCCTTGTGCTTCTTCACCTGCCTGTCCAGTTTGTCGATCAGTGCGTCGATGGCAGCGTACATGTCTCCGGACACCGCGTCCGCGAACAGTTTCGCGCCGCCAAGCTGCAGTGTCGCCTCGGCCTTCTGGTCAAGTTTTTCCACCGTCAGAATCACGTGGGCGTCCACCATGTTGTCAAAGTGTCGCTCAAGACGGATGAACTTCTGCTGAACGTAGTCGCGGAGAGAATCGGTCAGATCAACGTGATGGCCCGTAATATCGACTTGCATGGCGCTCTCCTTAGTATCTCTTATTCAGGGCCCTGGGTGGGGGCGGCCGTTTACCGGGCCGACGACACCGCGCTCAGGCAATGCGCTTTCGTTCGTTGGATGAAGCGATGGCCATGGACTCCCGGTACTTCGCCACCGTGCGTCGGGCGACATTGATGCCTTCATCCTTCAGTATGTCCGCCAGTCGGCTGTCGCTGAGGGGTTTGCTCTCGTCCTCGTCGGCGATCAGTCGTTTGATGCGTGCGCGGATCGATGTTGCGGAGCACTCCTGACCGTCCACGGTATGGACATGGCTGGAAAAGAAGTACTTGAACTCGAATGTGCCCCTGGGGGTATACATGTATTTCTGGGTCGTGATGCGGGAGATGGTGGACTCGTGCATCTCCACCTCTTCGGCAACTTCCCGCAGCACCAGCGGCTTCATCGCCTCCTCGCCAAACTCGAAGAAGTCCTGCTGATGATTGACAATACATGTGGCGACTTTCAGCAGCGTGTCGTTGCGACTGCGCAGACTCTTGATGAGCCACCGTGCCTCCTGCAGATGCTGCCGTAGGGTCGTATTCTCGTTACTGCTGTCCGCCCGCCGCACCAGACTCGCATAATAACTGTTGACGCGCACCCGTGGCGTTGCCTCCGGGTTCAACTCGACTCGCCAGGCACCTTGAACCTTGCGCACGTAGACGTCCGGAGTCACATATTCGGCCTGCCGGTCACTGATCTGCGAGCCGGGCCGTGGATCCAGGGTGCGGATCAGCGCAAGGACGTGCTGCAGCTCTTCCTGATCGAGCTTCATGCGCCGGGTCAGCTGGGCGATCTGCCGGCTGCCGAGCAATTCCAGGTGCTGGTCAACGAGACGGATGGCCGGCTCCAGCCAGGGCGTGTCCGGCGGCAGGACCTGTAATTGCAGTAATAGCGCTTCCCGCGGGTTCACCGAGGCAACCCCCAGGGGATCGAAGCGCTGGATGAGATGGCGCACGGCCTCGACCTCATCAAGTTCGACTTCCCACTCCGGGGGTAGCGCTGCGAGGATGTCGTCCAGGCTGCTGCTGAGGTAGCCGTCGTCCCGCACCGAGTCGATGATGGCCTCGCCGATGGCGCGATCGCGCTCGTTCAGCGGACTCAGTTCGAGTTGCTCCTGGAGGTGGTCCTGCAGACTGCGACTGCTGCTGGAGCGGCTCTCCCAGGAGTCCATCTGCTCATCGCTGTCGCCGGCGCTGTAGCTGGTGGCTCCGTCATAGACGTCGTTCCAGTCGGAATCCAGGGGCAGGTCGTCGGGGATATCGTCGGGTGCGGTGTTGTTGGACTCGTCGACTTCCCGTTCGGCAACCTCGCGGCGGGCTTCATCCCGCTCCGCCTGCTGTCGGGCTTCGGCATCGTCCCCATCGCGGTTGTCGGCGATGGCTTCCTCGTCGATTTCGTCGTCGTGTTCACTCGCCGGTTCCAGCATGAGGTTGGAATCCAGGGCCTGCTGGATCTCGGTGCGCAGCTCAAGTGTCGATAGCTGTAACAGGCGGATCGCCTGCTGCAGCTGTGGGGTCATTGTGAGGGTCTGGCCGAGTCGAAGTTGTAGCGACTGTTTCATGGGCAGGGGGTTACCGGATTACATGGTAAATGGGCGCCGGAGCGGCGCTGCCATTGATCATGTAGCCTTTTTGTGGTGCCGGATTCCGCATGCATTCAACGTCGTGGCGAAGCGTCCGGATCATCGTAACGGAAAAGACAGGCGCTGAGAACAGCGCATGGCCCGAGTCTTGCGTGTCAACGGGTTCGCCGTGGCCATGATCACATGCGGAAACCTTCACCGAGGTAGACTTCCCGCACCCGCTGGTTGGCCAGAATGTCTTCCGCGCCGCCTTCGGCAATGACTTCCCCACCGCTCAGAATGTAGGCACGCTGGCAGATGCCGAGGGTCTCGCGCACATTGTGGTCCGTGATCAGGACGCCGATTCCCCGGGCGGCCAGGTGGCGGATGATCTCCTGAATATCCAGGACGGAAATGGGGTCGACCCCGGCGAAGGGTTCATCCAGCAGAATGAAACGCGGGTTTGCCGCCAGCGCGCGGGCAATTTCCACACGGCGCCGCTCGCCCCCGGACAGGCTGATGCCCATCTGGTCGCGCAGGTGACTGACGTTGAACTCGTCGAGCAACTCACCCACCCGGTCTCGGCGCTGTTGCCGGTTGAGTTCGGGCCGGGTCTCGAGAATGGCCATCAGATTGTCGGCAACGCTCAGTTTGCGGAACACCGAGGCTTCCTGGGGCAGGTAGCCGACACCACGCCGGGCCCGTACATGCATGGGCAGTCGGGTGATGTCCTTGCCATCCAGTTCGATGCGACCGCCGTCGGTGGGCACGAGGCCCACCACCATGTAGAAGCAGGTTGTCTTGCCAGCGCCATTGGGCCCGAGCAGGCCCACCACCTCACCCGTATTCACCAACAGGGATGCGCTACGCACCACGACGCGCTTGCGGTAACTCTTCTTGATGTCCACCACGCGAAGCGTGCTATCGGCTTCAGCGGGCACAGCGCTCATTCTTCATCCTCGGGGAACAGTGTGATGCGGATGCGTCGGCCGGTATCGTCATCGCCCCGGGCATTGACGACCTCGGTTTCCAGATTGTATTCGATGACCTCACCGGTGAACTCGTTGCGCCCGCGGGTGATGCGGCCGCCGTCCATGAGGATGATCCGTTCCGGTCCGGTGGCAAAGTACTCCATGCGCGGCGCATCGGCCCTCACCAGCGCCGTGCCGTCGTCGGGCTGCTGGGTATAGACGGCGGGGCGGCCCTCGACGATGACCCGGGAGAGCTCGCGACCCTCGCGGGTGGTGTGCACCGTCATGCGGTCGCCGGTGATCTCGCGCAACCCCTGGGTCATGACCACGTTGCCGGTATAGACGCTGACCCCGGAGACATTGTCTATTTCTGCTTCGTCCGCATCCAGGTAGATCGGTTCGGCCGCAGCGGCGCTCGTCAGTACCAAGGCAAGGACTGAAAGTGCAAGTCGGCCCAGGAGCCGATTAGTCGACGGCAGGTTCATATACGCCTCTGACCTCCGAGAGCATCTCGATCTGTTGTCTGTCCAGGTAGCCCCGCACGCCGATCCCGCTGATGCGCAAGCCGTCCCGGTAGTAAACGGCGTACTGGTCGGTTTCAGCGTAGCGGGCCTGCGGGCGAAGGTAGACTTCAGAGGTGTCGATGTTGGCTTCAAGGTTCTCGTCGCTGGCCTCGCGGCGAATGGTGACGTCGCCTTCCAGCATGGCTTCGGTGACGCTGTTCCACGCCCGGCCGCGCTCCGAGCGCAGATGCCACGGCGAGCCGGATTCGGTGTAGTAGATCATCCAGGGCTGTTGTACCCGCCAGAGGTCATCGTCCATGAAGTGCGTCATGGTGTCGCCCTGCAGCCGATAGGTTCGGACGCCCTGTTCATCGGTGGCATCCAGGGTGAAGTTCTCGACGAAGTAATCCGGCGTGCGCTCCCGCTCGAGACTGTCCGGTGCGACCACCGGGTCCACCGTGTCCTCGTCGAGTATCCACCAGCCTGCAGCGGCGATGACCAGCCCGGCCACGATGCGGAACACCCAGCGCCTATGCATGGCCGTAGCGCTCCAGAATCGCCTGCAGGCTGCCCTGGGCGGCGAGGATCAGTTCGCAGGCTTCCCGCACCGCGCCCCCACCGCCCTCACGCTCTGCGCACCAGTGGGCATGAACCTGCAGGGCCGGGTGCGCGTTCGGCACGGTGAGCGCAAGCCCAGCCTGGCGCAGCACTGGCAGGTCGATGAGGTCATCCCCCATGAATGCCGCGTGCGTCGGGTCAAGCTGCAAATCGGCGAGCAGCCCCTTCCAGGTGGCAAGCTTGTCGTTCACCGCGGTGTGGACGTGGGGAATCCCCAGGTCCGCCGCCCGGCGGCGGAGGGGGTTCGAGTCGCGAGCCGTGATCAGGGCCACGGCAATGCCGGCGCCGAGCAGCAGACGAAGGCCAAGGCCATCGAGAATGTTGAAGGGTTTGAGGCTCTCTCCGCTGTCGCCGTACCAGATCGTGCCGTCCGTCAGCACGCCGTCCACGTCCAGTGCCAGCAGGCGAACCCGGGCCGCCCGGGCGAGCACGTCGTCGGAGGGCCGGCGGAACATCACCGGCAGCGAAGTATCCATCACACCACCCCGGCGCGAAGCAGGTCGTGCATGTTGAGCGCGCCGATCACGCGGCCGTCCTGATCCAGGACCACCAGGGCGTTGATCTTGTGTTCCTCCATGAGATGCAGCGCTTCCGCTGCCAGTGCGCCGCGCTGGATGGTACGTCCGCCGCGGGTCATGACCTCGCGGACCCGCGTGTCATGGACATCGACGCCGCGATCCAGGCTGCGGCGCAGGTCGCCATCGGTGAATATGCCCACCAGCCGGTGGTCGTCATCCAGCACCGTGGTCATCCCCAGGCCCGTGCGGCTCATTTCCAGCAACGCGTCCCGAAGCGGTGCGTCGGCACCGATCCGGGGCAGGGCGTCGCCGGTATGCATGATATCGTCGATCAGCAGCAGTAGCCGGCGTCCCAGTCGACCTCCGGGGTGGGAGCGGGCAAAGTCCTCGGCGGTGAAGCCCCGGGCCTCGAGCATCGCCACGGCGAGCGCGTCGCCCATGGCCAGTGCCGCCGTCGTGCTCGAGGTGGGGGCCAGATTCAGGGGGCAGGCCTCCTGGGCAACGGAGACGTCGATGTTGACACTGGCCGCCTGGGCCAGAGTCGATGCCGGATTACCGGTGAGGCTGATCAGAGGGACCCCCAGTCGCTTGATCAGCGGGAGTATGGTGATGATTTCCCCGGTTTCGCCGGAGTTGGACAGGGCCAGCACCACGTCCTGAGCCGTGATCATGCCGAGATCCCCGTGACTGGCCTCGCCGGGATGGACAAAGAAGGCGGGCGACCCGGTGCTGGCCAGGGTCGCGGCAATCTTGCCGCCGATGTGGCCTGATTTGCCCATGCCCAGCACGACAATCCGGCCCCGGCAACCGAGCATGTATCGACAGGCCGCAACGAATCCGGCGTCAAGCCGCTCCCGCAGGGCAAGGATGGACCCGGCCTCTAGCTCCAGGACGCGGCCGCCAAGCTCGCGGAGCTGGTCTGCGTCGTAGTCTGTCTCGCCGGCGCTCGCCATGGCGACCGGTCCTCCCTGTCGTGCCGGATTAGGGACGTTGTGGCTGCTGCCGGGCATTGTCGGCTGCGGCCGGGGGCGGTGCAAGTCAGGTGTGGGGCAGGGCAAACAGGATTGCCTGGTAGAGCAGGTAGGCCATTACCAGGCACAGGCCACTCAGCCGCCCGATACCCTGTCTGGTCAGCAACAGCAGCCACAGGATCACCGTGAGCGCCGTCATGACACCGTAGTCGCGCAGCAGCTGGATCAACCCGAGTTCCGTTGGCCGGATGGCCACGGCGAGGCCGAGGACGGCGAGCAGGTTGAACAGGTTGGAGCCAAGGATGTTGCCGATGACCAGCGCAAACTGTCGCTGGCGGACGGCGGCGATACTGGTGGCCAGTTCCGGCAGGCTGGTCCCCAGGGCGACGATGCTGAGTCCGATTACCAGGTCGCTCACACCGGCCATGCGCGCCAGGTTCGCGGCGGCGACCACCAGTATCTGGGCGCTGACGAGAAGTATGCACAGGCTGATCACCAGCCAGAGTATGGTGCGGCCTACCGGGCCCGGGTTCGGTACCGCGTCGGTCACGTTGAGTTCGCCGCGCCGAGCCCGCATCGTGAACCAGATCAGGATGCCGACCAGGGTGGTCAGGAGCAGGACGCCGTCCAGTCGGCCCAGTTGGCCGTTCAGAAGGAGTGGAACAATGGCCAGCGTCACAACCAGCAGGGTGAGCAGCTCGGTTCTGACGCTTCGCAGGGTGGCAAGCACCGGCGTGACCAGCGCGGCAATACCGAGAATGAGCGCGATGTTGGCGATGTTCGAGCCCAGCGCGTTGCCGATGGCAAGCCCCGTGTTGTCCGCGTAGGCGGCCAGGGCGGATACCAGCATTTCCGGCGCCGAAGTACCGAACCCGACGATCACCAACCCCACCAGGACCATCGGCATGCCCAGGCGCAAGGCCAGCCCCCCCGCTGCGGCGACGAAGCGATCCGCGCTCCAGGCCAGCGCCAGGAAGGCGCACAGGATCAGGGCGAGATTGAAGGCGATGGTCATGGGCGTGTCGGGCTGCTCTTCCTGTGTATTTGACTACCGATCAGGCTTCAAAGGATACTCGGCGACCAAACCGCTATGCGCCCAGAAGGTTAAGCCTTGGCCAGCCCCGCCGACGACATTCTGATAGATGTTCGCGATCTGCACTTTCGGCGGGGCGATCGGGTTATCTTCGATGGCGTGGACCTGCAGATCCGTCGGGGCGAGGTCAGCGCCATCATGGGCCCCAGCGGTACCGGCAAGACGACGCTGTTGCGCCTGATCGGCGGCCAGCTCAAGCCGGATCAGGGCACCATCCACGTGGAAGGCCAGAATGTCCACACCATGTCGCTGCGCGAACTCTACGCCATGCGGCGACGGATGGGTATGCTGTTTCAGAGCGGCGCCCTGTTCACGCACCTCACCGTCTTCGAGAACGTTGCCTTTCCCCTGCGCGAGCACACCCGGTTGCCGGAACCGGTGCTGCGCGATCTTGTGCTGATGAAGCTCGAGGCCGTCGGCCTGCGTGGCGCGCGGGATCTGATGCCCGGGGAGCTGTCCGGTGGCATGGCGCGGCGCGTGGCCCTGGCGCGCGCCGTGGTGCTGGACCCCACGATGATCATGTACGACGAACCCTTCGCCGGACAGGACCCCATCACGATGGGCACCCTGGTGAGTCTGATTCGCCTGATCAACGACACCCTGAAGCTGTCCAGCATCATCGTGTCCCACGACGTGGCAGAGACCTCGCAGATCGCCGATCGCATCTTCGTGCTGTCCGAGGGTCGGGTGGTGGAGTCCGGCTCACCGGAAGAACTGGCCCAATCCGAGTCCGCCTGGGTGAGACAGTTCTTCAACGCCCTGCCGGATGGGCCAGTACCCTTTCATTATCCCGCACCGGGGCTGGGTGACGATTTGCTGGGGCCGCGGCGATGATCAGGCTGTTCGGGTTTCTCGGCAGCTGGACTCTCTCAAGCCTGGGGCGTCTGGGCAGGGGGACCGTGTTTCTCGGTTACGCGTTGCTTGGTATACCGGGCCTGCTGCTGCGGCCGCGGCTGGTCATTCAGCAGCTCTATGCCATTGGTGTGCTGTCGCTGCTTATCATTATCGTGTCCGGCACCTTTGTCGGCATGGTGCTGGCCTTGCAAGGCTACAACACACTGGTGGCCTTCGGCGCCGAGCAGTCGCTGGGCGTGCTGGTGGCCCTGTCCCTATTGCGCGAACTCGGTCCGGTCGTCACGGCGCTGCTGTTCGCCGGGCGCGCCGGGTCCGCCCTGACCGCCGAAATCGGCCTGATGAAAACCACCGAACAGCTCTCCAGCATGGAGATGATGGCGGTGGACCCCATGCGCCGCATCATTGCGCCACGGTTGTTGGCCGGTTTCATTGCCATGCCCTTGCTGGCAGCGATATTCAGCTTTCTGGGCATCATGGGCGCGCATATCGTCAGCACCGTCGCACTGGGCGTGGACGATGGAGCATTCTGGTCGCAGATGCAGGCGGCGGTGGATTTTCGTGATGACGTCATGAACGGCGTTATCAAGAGTCTGGTATTCGGGTTCGTGGCGAGCTGGATTGCCGTCTACGAGGGCTATGATGCGCAGCCCACGTCGGAGGGTGTGAGTCGGGCGACCACGCGTACCGTTGTACATACGTCCCTGGCAGTGCTGGGGCTGGATTTTGTGCTGACCGCGGTCATGTTCGGCTGATCGGGCGCTGTTGCGGAGCGGGGATACGAGTATGGGCAAGCAGCGGATCATGGAGATCTGGGTCGGGGTGTTCGTCGCCGGTGGCTTTGCGGCGTTGTTCGGCCTGGCCATGCAGGTCAGCAATATCCCGGTGTTCCAGAGCGTCGAGGGCTACAACGTCCAGATGCGCTTCGACAACATTGGCGGCTTGCGGGTGCGGGCGCCGGTGACCATGGCTGGTGTGCGGATCGGCCGCGTCAGCGACATTCGTCTTGATCCCAGCAGCTACGAGGCCGTGGTCACGGTGACCATCGAGCGGCGCTTTGATCAGATTCCCGAGGACAGTGACGCCCGTATCTACACCTCCGGGCTGCTCGGCGAGCAGTATGTAGCCATCAACCCCGGTGGCGGCGTGGACTGGTATCTGGCCGACGGTGACGAAATCTTCCAGACCCAGGGCGCACTGGTGCTTGAACGGTTGATCGGTCGCTTCTTGACCAGCATGGGTGATGACTAGTGTCCCGCCCCACTGACACCGCTCGCTTGCAGGCGCAAGCCGACGGTCACTGGTTGGTCACCGGGGCCCTGGTGCTCGATACCGTGCCTGCGCTATGGGCCGAGCGGAATAGGCTGCTCAAGCCGGGCCAGACAGTCCTCGACCTCCAGGGTGTCGATCGTGCCGATTCCGCGGGTGTGGCGCTGCTGGTGTCCCTGCTGCGGGAGGCCCGCACGAGCCAGACCAGCCTCGAGTTTGCTAACATACCCGCCCAACTGCGGAGCTTGGCCCGCGTGTCGGGGGTAGACGACCTGTTGCCTGAATCCCGCACTTGAGGCAGAGTCCGTCGTCGCCGCGGGCAATTCGGCCCGTCGGTACGTGTATCTGTTGGGTGGCAAGCATGATGGACAGCGAAAGAATCAAGCAACTGATCGAGGCCGGCCTCCCGGACTGCCATGCCGAGGTCGACGGAGACGGACACCATTTTCAGGCGATCATTGTCTCGCCCGTGTTCGAGGGCAAGCTGATTCTCCAGCAGCACCGCCTCGTCAAGGACGTGCTCAAGCAGCACTTCGATTCCGGAGAGCTGCACGCGCTCTCCATGAAAACGCTCACCCCGGAGCAATCGCGGGCCGGCCAGAGCTGAGAGCCCGGCGCCTGGGGATTGACGCCTAACCAGGCTGAATCCATGGAAAAACTCATTATCTATGGCGGTCGACCGCTGAATGGCTCGATCCGTGTGTCGGGTGCCAAGAATGCGGCGCTGCCGATCCTTGCGGCAACGCTGCTGGCCGACTCCCCCATGACCATCGGCAACGTGCCGCATCTGCATGACATCACCACGACCATGGAGTTGCTGGGTCGGATGGGTGTGCGGCTGACGGTGGACGAGCGCATGGCCATCGAGGTGGACCCGCGTTCAATCACCACCTTTGCAGCACCTTATGAACTGGTGCGCACCATGCGTGCCTCGATCCTGGTGCTCGGGCCATTGCTGGCCAGGTACGGTGAGGCGGATGTGTCACTGCCTGGCGGTTGCGCCATCGGTTCGCGCCCGGTGAACCTGCATATCGATGGCCTTGCGGCCATGGGCGCGGACATCCAGGTGGAGGGCGGCTATATCAAGGCACGGGCCAAGCGGCTGAAGGGCGCGCGCATCGTCATGGATCTGGTCACCGTCACCGGCACCGAGAACCTAATGATGGCGGCGACCCTCGCCGACGGCACTACGCTGATCGAGAACGCGGCCCGCGAGCCGGAAGTGGTGGACCTGGCGGATTGCCTCAATGCCATGGGCGCGGATATCAGTGGTGCCGGAACCGATGTGATTACCGTTCGGGGTGTGGATCGCCTGCATGGCTGCCATTACGAGGTGCTGCCCGACAGGATCGAGGCGGGTACCTACCTGGTGGCGGCGGCGATGACCGGCGGCAGCATTCGCCTGCGTGATACGCGGGTGGATATCCTCGACGCAGTGTTACAGAAGTTGCGGGACACCGGTGCCGAGATCGATGCCGGGGAGGACTGGATCAGCCTCTCCATGCCCGACGGCCGCCGACCCAAGGCGGTGAGCCTGCGCACCGCACCTTACCCGGCATTTCCCACCGACATGCAGGCGCAGTTCTGCGCGCTGAACGCGGTGGCCGAGGGCACGGGCACGGTGACCGAGACCGTGTTCGAGAACCGCTTCATGCATGTGCTTGAGATGCAGCGCATGGGCGCCAATATCAAGGTTGAGGGCAACACCGCGATTTGTACCGGTGTACCGGTGCTGGAGGGGGCCCCCGTCATGGCCACCGATCTGCGCGCCTCCGCAAGTCTGGTGCTGGCTGGCCTGGTCGCCGAGGGTGAAACCACGGTAGACCGCATCTACCACATCGACCGCGGATACGAATGCATCGAGGAAAAGCTTGCCCAACTCGGCGCGCACATCAGACGGATGCCCGCATGAGCAACGGTTTGACAATTGCCTTGTCCAAGGGGCGCATACTTGAGGATACCTTGCCGCTGCTTGCTGCTGCGGGCATTGAACCCACGGAGGATCCGGAGCGCAGCCGCAAGCTGGTGCTCGATACCAATCAGCCCGACGTGAAGCTGGTGATCCTGCGGGCGACCGATGTGCCCACCTACGTGCAGTATGGCGCTGCCGACCTGGGCGTGGCCGGCAAGGACGTATTGATGGAACATGGCGGGCGGCATCTCTACGAGTTGCTTGATCTGGGTATCGCCCGTTGCCGGCTCATGGTTGCCGGGCGGCCGGGAGCCAACGCGGGTAACGGCACCTTGCGTGTGGCCACCAAGTTCGTGAATATCGCGCGGCGATATTTTGCCGGTCAGGGTCGTCAGGTGGAGACCATCAAGCTCTACGGATCGATGGAACTGGCACCGTTGGCGGGGCTGGCGGATCTGATCGTCGACCTGGTGGATACCGGCAACACCCTGCGCGCCAACGGGCTTGAGCCACTGGAGCACATCGCCGATATCAGTTCCCGGCTGATCGTGAACCGGGCATCAATGAAAATGAAACACCAACGCATCAAGGCGCTGGTCGATCGACTGGGCGAGGCCGTGTCGGAAGCGGGCACGGCGCGGCCCGAACACTAGGCAGGAGTCACCCATGCTGGAAATCACCCGTCTGAGTACCACGCAACCGGATTTTCCGGAGGCCTTGCGACGCCTTGTGGACTGGGAAGCGGCGGATGCGCATCGGGTCCAGGAAGTGGCGGCGGGCATCCTCGCCGACGTGCGCAAGCGTGGCGATGCCGCCGTGCTGGAGTACGGCGCACGCTTCGATCGCCTGCATGTGGACAGTGTCCGCGAGCTGGAAATCGATCATGCTGCCCTGAAGTCCGCGTTCGATTCGCTGCCCGCCGATCAGCGTGAAGCGTTGCAGGTGGCCGCCGATCGCGTGCGTGCCTACGCCGAACGGCAGAAAGTGGAGAGTTTCAGCTTCGAAGAGGCTGATGGCACTCGGCTAGGACAGAAAGTGGAGCCGCTGGACCGGGTCGGTATCTACGTGCCCGGTGGCAAGGCGGCCTACCCGAGTTCGGTGCTGATGAACGCCGTGCCGGCGGCTGTCGCCGGCGTCTCCGAGATCATCATGATGGTACCGGCGCCGGATGGTCAGCTCGCTCCCATGGTGCTGGCGGCGGCCTATCTGGGCGGTGTGACCCGGGCCTTCCGTATCGGTGGCGCCCAGGCGGTGGCCGCTCTGGCATACGGCACGGAGACGGTGCCCGCCGTCGACAAGATCGTCGGCCCGGGCAACGCCTATGTGGCCGAAGCCAAGCGCCAGGTGTTCGGTGTCGTCGGCATCGACATGATCGCCGGGCCGTCGGAAATCCTCGTCGTCTGCGATGGCCACACCGACCCCGAGTGGATCGCCATGGATCTGTTCTCCCAGGCAGAGCACGACGAGGACGCCCAGGCCATCCTGGTGTGCCCGGACCCCATGTACCTGGACCAGGTGCAGCAGGCCATGGAGCGGCTCCTGCCGGGCATGGAGCGCTCGGATATCATTCGCACGTCCCTTGCCCGTCGTGGGGCGTTGATCTGCACCCGCGATCTGACAGAAGCCGTTGATGTGGTCAACACGGTGGCACCGGAGCATCTCGAGCTATCGGTCGCCGAACCTGAAAAGATGGCAGACAGCGTCCGCCATGCCGGTGCGATCTTCCTCGGTCGCCACACGGCGGAGGTATTGGGTGACTATGTGGCCGGACCGGATCACGTATTGCCCACTTCACGAACGGCCCGCTTCGCATCGCCGCTGGGTGTCTACGACTTCCAGAAACGCACCAGCCTGATCCAGTGCTCTCCGGCGGGCGCCGCTGCCCTGGGGCGGCATGCCAGTGTGCTCGCCCGCACCGAAGGCTTGACCGCCCATGCCCGCTCCGCCGAATACCGGGTGGAGGCGTCTGGGCGTGGCTGAACCGTCCGGCACTATCGAACGGCTGGTCCGCCCCGCCATTCGCGGAATGCGGGCCTATCATGTCGCCGACCCCGGAAGACTGATCAAGCTTGATGCCATGGAGAACCCCTATCCATGGCCGCCGTCGTTGGTGACGGAATGGCTGAAGGCGGTGGGCGCGGCGCAGCCCAATCGCTATCCCGATGCCAGCGCCGGTGCTCTGAAGAAGCGCCTGTGTCGGGAACTTGGTGTGCCGGAGCAGGCTGGCCTGATACTGGGCAACGGCTCGGATGAGCTGATTCAGTTGCTGGGCATGGCGCTCGGCGGGGAAGGGCGCAGTGTGCTCTCACCGGGGCCGAGTTTCGCCATGTACCGGATCATCGCCGGCTTCACGGGTATGGCCTACCATGAAGTGCCCCTGCGCGGAGTGGATTTCTCCCTGGACGGCGACGCCTTTCTCGCCGCCATCGCCGAGCACCAGCCAACCCTGATCTACCTGGCCTACCCGAATAATCCCACCGGCAATCGATTCGACGCCGCACTGATCGACCAGATCCTGGATGTGGCGCCAGGTGTTGTGGTGCTTGACGAGGCCTACCACGCGTTCTGCGGTGCGAGCTACATGGATCAGCTCATCCGTCGTCCCAATCTCATGGTGATGCGCACTGTGTCGAAAATGGGTCTTGCGGGCCTGCGGCTTGGATACATGGCCACGCATCCGGACTGGGCGGTGGAACTCGAGAAGTGCCGTTTGCCCTATAACGTCAACGTGCTCACCCAGATCAGCGCGAGCTTCGCGCTTGATCACGTGGCGGTATTCAATGAGCAGACCGCCTGTATTCGGCGTGATCGGGAGGTGCTCCACAAGGCGCTTGTCGGTGTTAAGGGCCTGCAGGTCTGGCCCAGCGAGGCGAATTTCATCACCTTCCGCGTCAGCGGGGGAGGCGCCGGAGTGATTCATCGCGGCTTGATGGAGCAGGGCGTGCTGATCAAGAACCTTGATGGCAGTCATCCGCTGCTGAAGGACTGCCTGCGCGTCACCGTGGGCACGCCCCAGGAGAACGAGCGTTTTCTGGAGGCACTGGAAGGCGTCCTGGCTGGTTGAGACGCGGCGAACTTCTCTAGCGATTCAGGAGTCGCGCTGCGGGCCGTTCCACGACCCGGAGGTTCCAGTCGCGTTCCTCGCCACTGCTGAGGCCTTCGATCCGGGCCTCTTCTCCCGGGTGAATTTCGGTAATCAGGTGTAGCAGATCCTGCACGTCGCCGACCTGCTGGCCATTGATGCGGAAGATGACATCTCCCGGCTCCAGGCCTGCAGCGGCTGCCGGGCCGTCGCGCATGACGCCGGCAACAATCACGCCGCGTGCACCATCCAGGCCGAAGCCTTCCGCCAGGCTGCCGCTCAGATTCTGGACTTCGACGCCCGCCCAGCCGCGGATCATGCGGCCATGCTCGATGATGCTCTCCATGACCCCTCGTGCCAGCCGGGCCGGAATGGCGAAGCCGATCCCATGGGAGCCGCCGGAACCACTGAAGATGGCCGTGTTGATGCCTACTACGTCCCCGTGGGCGTTGATCAATGCGCCGCCGGAGTTGCCGGGATTGATGGCCGCATCCGTCTGGATGAAATTCTCGAAGGTCGACAGACCAAGCTGGCTGCGGCCGGTGGCGCTGACGATACCCTTGGTCACCGTCTGACCGACGCCAAAGGGGTTGCCGATGGCCAGCACCACATCGCCAACTCGCAGTTCATCCGACCGTCCCAGGGTGATCACCGGCAGCGGCTCCAGCCGCACATGGAGAACGGCGAGATCGGTTTCCGGATCTGTGCCCACCACCGTGGCCTGGGACGAACGGCCATCCTGCAGCGCTACCTGAATTTCATCCGCGCCCTCCACCACATGATTGTTGGTGAGGATGTAGCCGTCGCTGGAGATGATGACCCCGGAGCCCAGGTTGGTCTCGGTGCGCTCCCGCTCCCGCTGCTGGTCGCCGAAGAAGCGGCGGAAGAACGGATCATCCTCGAAGGGGTTGTCCCTGCGCACCACGCGTTTGGCGGTGAAGATGTTCACCACGGCAGGTGCCGCCGCGTCCACGGCATCGGCGTAGGACACCGGGCCTTCCTCGCGTACCATGCGGCCGTCCTGCGAGGCACCGGCTGGTGCTTCGCGTACTTCGACCACGTTCACCGGGCGATGGGGCGGTTCCAGCGTACCGGGAAACAGCCACAGGATCAGTGCGGCAAGGCCCGCGCCGGCCAGTCCGTAAAGCAGCAGAAAGCGAACGAATCGGGCGGCGGTCATAGTCGAGGAGTCGCTGATACCATGTGGGTGGAGCTTTGGTGATGTGCAGGCCTGATGGCGTTATTGTACCAGCGATTCGCGGTATCGGGCCCGCGATTGCGTCGTATCAACGAGATTAAAAGGGGGTGATAGCGGATCATGGTGACCAATCAGCAGTTACAGAGCACGATCGATGACTTGCTGAACGCTGGCGCATTCTCGGATTACGCGCCCAACGGGCTGCAGGTGGAGGGGAGGCGGGAGGTCAAGCGGCTGCTGAGCGGGGTCACGGCATCCCAGGCCCTGCTGGACCAGGCGCTGGCCTGGGATGCGGACGCCATCCTGGTCCATCACGGCTACTTCTGGCGCGGGGAGGATGCCAGGGTGGTGGGGATGAAAGCCCGTCGCCTGTGCACACTGCTTGGCCATGGCATCAACCTCTTCGCCTACCATCTGCCGCTGGATGCCCACGAAAAACTCGGTAACAACGCACGCCTTGGTGCGTTGCTTGGTATTGAGCCCGAAGGCCGCTTCGACACCGGAACCGCCGTTCCGCTGGGCTGGCATGGTCGCCTGCCGGAGCCGATGTCCCTCCAAGCGTTCGTGGGGCGCGTTGAAGATGTGCTAGGCAGGCGGCCAACGGTGGTTGATGGTGGTGAGCACGTCGTCGAGCGCGTTGCCTGGTGCACAGGGGCTGCCCAGGGCTTCATCGATGGTGCTGCGGACGTCGGGGTGGACTTGTACCTGTCCGGTGAGATTTCCGAACCCACTGTACACGTCGCCCGGGAGCGGGGGCTTCATTATCTCGCCGCAGGCCATCACGCTACGGAACGCTATGGCGTGCAGGCACTGGGTGAGCACCTGGCTGATCAGTTCGGACTGACCCACCGCTTCGTCGATGTGGACAGCCCGGCCTGAACGGGCTGGTGAGCTGCGGGAACTTTTGTTTCAGCCTGTCGTCAATTCCCAACGCGATCGTCGGAGTTCTGAATCGCTTGGTCGGATCGGACAAATCTTGCCTGACGGGTTCGTTGTGCGGCATGTGAGGGGCCTGCGCCTTGACCTCTCCATCCTGATGTACGATCCTTGTGCGCCGTGCGAGCGCGGGGCGAGCGTGTCTGCAGCGGATGCTAGTCCTACCGAACGCTGTTCGTCTTTCAAATCCGGTCCGTTTGTCTTAACCCAATCAGGGGGTCGTACATGAATCAGGATGGCGCGGCTAACGGCAGACGCCGCTTCCTCACTGCCGCGACTACGGTCGTGGGGGGTGTAGGCGCAGCGTTTCTAGCGGTCCCGTTCCTTACCTACTGGCGTCCGAGTGCACGCGCCCAGGCGCTGGGTGCACCGGTGGAGATCGACGTCACCGGCCTGGAGCAGGGGCAGCTCATCAATGTGTCCTGGCGGGGGCGCCCTGTGTGGGTATTTCGTCGCACCGAGGAGCAGCTCGAGGCGCTCGAGGAAATTGCCTCCGAGCTTCGCGATCCCGACTCTTCCTCGGGGCAGCAGCCCGAATATGCGCGTAACCGGCATCGCTCCCGGGAGCCTGAAGTGATGGTGCTGGTGGGTATCTGCACGCACCTTGGCTGTTCGCCCCAGTTTCGGCCGGATGAGCGGCCCTCGGGTGTGGACCGCGAGTGGAGGGGCGGCTTCTACTGCGGCTGTCATGGTTCCTTCTTCGATCTCGCCGGCCGCGTCTACACGGGCGTACCGGCCGCGCTGAATCTGGAAGTGCCGCCGCACTACTACATCGACGAGAATACCTTGCTGGTGGGTGAAGATAACGGAGGGGCTGCCTGATGAGTGAGACAAGAGCCGGCAGTGGCGGTGGCGTCATCGGGTGGATTGACGATCGCTTCCCGCTGACGAAAATGTGGCGGGAGCACATGGGCGATTACTACGCGCCCAAGAACTTCAACTTCTGGTATTTCTTCGGTTCGCTGGCACTGCTGGTACTGGTCATTCAGCTCATTTCCGGTATCTGGCTCACCATGAACTACATCCCGGCCGGGGATCGCGCTTTCGAATCCGTCGAGTACATCATGCGTGATGTGGATTACGGCTGGCTGATGCGGTACATCCATAGCACCGGGGCATCCGCCTTTTTTGTGGTTGTCTATCTGCACATGTTTCGTGCGCTCATGTACGGCTCCTACCAGAAGCCGCGCGAGCTGCTCTGGATCTTCGGCGTGTTGATCTACGTTGTGCTGATGGCTGAGGCCTTCTTTGGCTACATCCTGCCCTGGGGTCAGATGTCCTACTGGGGTGCCCAGGTCATCATTTCCCTGTTCGGCGCCATCCCCGTGATCGGTCCGGAACTCGCCATGTTCGTGCGCGGCGACTTCGTGATCTCCGAGATCACGCTGAACCGCTTGTTCGCCCTGCACGTGGCGGCCCTACCACTGGCGCTGATCTTCCTGATCGTGGCCCACATCCTGGCGCTCCATGAGGTCGGGTCCAATAACCCCGACGGCATCGAGATCAAGGAAAAGAAGGGGCCGGATGGCAAGCCTCTTGATGGCATCCGGTTCCACCCCTACTACACGGTGAAAGATCTGGCCGGCTATGCAGGCTTCCTGATCCTGTTCTCCGTGGTGGTCTTCTTCATGCCCGAGTTCTTCGGCTACTTCCTGAAGCCACCGAACTTTGTCGAGGCGAACCCGACGGTCACGCCGGAGCATATTCCGCCGGTCTGGTACTTCGGCGCCTACTACGCCATGTTGCGCGGTATTCCGGATACCTTCGGCGGCGTGATGGTCATGGGGGCCGCCATCGTGATCCTGTTCTTCCTGCCCTGGCTGGACCGGGGTCGGGTGCGCTCGATCCGCTATCGCGGCCTGAGCTTCAAGATCGCCCTGGGGCTGTTCGCCGCAGCCTTCGTGCTGCTGACCTGGCTGGGTACGGAGCCGGCCGGGTCGTGGAACATCATCCTCTCGCGAGTGGGTACGCTGATCTATTTCGGCTATTTCATTTTCCTCTTCGTCTACACGTTCTTTAATCTCGAGCAGACGAAGCCGGTACCAGAACGGGTGACGATGAAATGAGACGACTCATACTGTGCATGATGCTGGCCATCGTCCCCGCGGGTGCCATCAACGCTGCCGGGCCTTCCGGTAGCTACATGAGCGCTGATGTGGATCCGTTTGATACGGAGTCCCTGCAGCGGGGAGCGAGGCATTTCGTTAACTACTGCATGGCGTGTCATGAAGCCCACATGATGCGTTATAACCGCATTGGTCGGGATCTCGGGATCAGCGACGAGATGTTGCAGGAGTACCTGATCTTCACGCCCGACACGGAAGTGCACGACACCATGAGGAATGCGATGTCGAGCGAAGACGCGGAAGACTGGTTCGGCGCCGCGGCACCTGACCTGACGCTCTACGCGCGGGCTCAGGGTGCGGATCGGCTGTATACTTTCCTGAACAGTTTTTATCGCGACGACAATCAGCCGTGGGGAGTCAACAACCTCGTGGTTTCCGGTGTCTCCATGCCGCATGTACTGCAATCGCTGCAGGGTCTGCCTGAGCCGGTCTACGAGGAGCGTAACGGCTCAATGGTGGTTGCCGGGCTGGAACTGCCATCGAGTGCGGCAGGTATCCTGAGTGCCGCCGAGTACCGGGCCATGACCCGGGACCTGACGAACTTTCTCGATTACGTGGCAGAGCCAGTCAAGGCCGAGCGTCAGCGTCTCGGTTTCCGCGTGATCATATTCCTTCTGATCTTCTTCGGCGTTGCCTACCTGCTCAAGCGCGAGTACTGGAAGGACGTGCACTGACACGTAAGCGGCCCGGACATTCGTCCGGGCCGTTTCCGCATCGCACTCACTTGGAGCGCCTAATGGTAGCAGTCAGCAAACGGTCCGTAATGACCCTCTATTCCGGGGCAACCTGTCCGTACAGCCACCGAATCAGGCTCGTGTTGGCGGAGAAGGGCATCACGGCCGATATACATCATGTTCCAGTTGATCAGGTGCCGGAAGAGCTTGCCGAACTCAACCCCTACGGCAGCCTTCCGACCCTGGTGGACAGGGATCTCGCTCTTTACGACACACGGATCATCGTCGAGTATCTGGATGAGCGATTTCCGCATCCGCCATTGATGCCTGTCGATCCCGTCTCGCGAGCGAAGGCGCGCCTCGCGCTGCATCGCATTGAGCAGGATTGGTACACTTTGCTCGCGGATCTCGAGAGCGGAACGCGAGCGGCCGCGGACCGGGCACGCAAGCAACTGCGCGAGAGCCTGATTGCCAGTGATGAGTTGTTTACCGTGGCCGATTTCTTCCTCAGTGAAGAGCTCAGCGTCATGGATTGCGCACTGGTGCCGCTGCTGTGGCGCCTGCCGCGTCACGGTATCGACCTGGGTGATGACTCGCCTGCACTGGTCGCCTATGTCGAACGCATGTTTGCGCGAGAGGGCTTCCAGCTCAGTTTGAGTGACGCCGAGCGGACGATGCGCGGTTAGCCTGATTCGCATAAGATCAGCTGTCCGGATTATCCAGCAAGGGTTTTTGTTCTTATGACAATGACATCCAGCCGGCCCTATCTGATCAGGGCGCTTTATGACTGGATCATCGACAACGGGCTGACGCCTTATCTGTTGGTTGATGCCAGCCGGGAAGGCGTTGTTGCGCCCACCGACTTCGCGGATGACAGCGGGCGCCTGGTGCTGAATATTTCACCCCGTGCCGTGCGTGGTCTTGACCTGGGGCAGGAAGACATCTGCTTCAATGCGCGGTTTGGTGGGACGCCCTGGGATGTCAATCTGCCCACGGCGGCGGTGATTGCGATATACGCCCGGGAAAACGGCCAGGGCATGATGTTTACCGACGACGACCAGCCTGAACCACCCAATGGCGGACAGGAAGACAGCAGCGACGATGACACGCCGGCGCGCTCGGCAAAGCGGCCGAACCTTCGGGTGGTCAAGTAGGCACGCTGGTTTTTCCGGCTAATCCAGATAGTCGAACATCCGGACGACTTCACGCACACCACGTACACGCCTCAATGCATCCGTGATGATGTCTGCTTCCTCGCGGGTGACAGCACCAAGCAGAAAAAGTCGCTGGCGCGCCGTTACGACACGAATCCGGTCCCGGTCGAAGTTGTCCGGTAGGTCGTTCAGCGTCATCAGTCGTGCGCCGGCCGCCGTGGAGATCATGCGGTCCTGGCTGCGTGAGAACGCCGAACTCAGGTTGGCCACGACCAGTTCGTTGTATACGTGGCGGGTATTGCTATCGCTTCGCGCGAAGTTGGCAAGTCGCATCCCCGCATCCCGATTCGGCACTTCCCCAGTCAGCAGAACAACGCGATTGAAGACCGTGACATTGACGTTTGCACGATCCAGCAGTTCATTGTCGTTAAGAATAAAACCCTGAATCCGTCCACGCAGTCGCTGGTCGGCCAGTACCTCGGAGAAGCTTCGTTCAGCGCCCGAGGGGGCGTCGGCCGACTGCTCGGCAACCCGGGATGGCGCGCAGCCGACTACCAGCAGTGCCGCGAGCAGGAATGCTATGGGCCAGAGGCGAATCATGGGTGCTGGTCCGTGCCAAACAGCGATTGATCGATCAGGTCGCACAGGCAATGGATCAGTACCAGATGGACTTCCTGAATCCGGGCGGTGACGTCAGCCGGAACGCGCAACTCGACGTCCCCGGGCAGGTAAAGCTCTGCCATGTCCCCGCCATCTCTCCCGGTGAGTGCGACCACACGCATGTCCCGTTCATGGGCTGCTCGGATTGCGGCAATCACGTTTCCGGAGTTGCCGCTGGTGCTGATCGCCAGAAGCACATCGCCGGCGTGACCCAACGCCCGGACTTGCTTGGAGAAAATCTCCTCGTAGCTGTAGTCGTTGGCGATGGAGGTCAAAGTGGAACTGTCGGTGGTCAGCGCCATGGCGGGCAGGCCAGGGCGCTCCATCTCGAACCGGTTCAGCAATTCGGATGAAAAATGCTGGGCGTCGCCGGCCGACCCACCATTTCCGCAACTCAGAATCTTCCCCTCGTTCTGCAGGCTTTCCACCATCAACCTGGATGCCCGGACGATGTCGTCGGGGAGCATATCCATGGATCTTTGCTTGGCATGGATGCTGTCGTGAAAGTGCCGAAGCACGCGATCGTGGAATTCCATGGTGTCAGAATACTCCGATTGTGTCCGCTGCCAGCTCCCGCTCAGCATTCCTCAATGGCGCTGATCAGCCAATCCAGGTGATCGCCGTCGATAGCGACGACGTCAATGCGACAGGGGCAATCCACCCCGTGGCGCTGCAGGTAGTGATTGGCTGTTCGAATCAGGCGCCGCTGTTTTGCCGGGGTCACGGTGGCCGCGGCACCCCCATGGCTATTGCTGTCGCGGTAGCGCACTTCGACGAATACCAGTTCTTCGCCATCCTGCATGATCAGGTCGACCTCACCGAGCTTGCAACGATAGTTGCAATGCAGGGTCTGCAGGCCGCGCCGTTCCAGATAGTCACGAGCCATGGCTTCCGCCGCAAGGCCGCGATCCGTGGTTGGCGATGTACTCACCGGGTAGTCAGTGTGCCGTTGCCGAGCACATCCACCCGATCGCGCTGAAAGCGCGCTGGCAACAGGTCACGGCGCACGTGCCCGGTCTGGTCTATCCACAGTGTCCCCGTTGCACCGTCTATTCGGTGGGCCGGGTCGTCGCGCAGCCGGCGCAACTGGGGTATGAGCCGGTAGGCGTCGGCACCGAGCCCGTAGAGTGCGCCATGGTTGCCGAGATTACCGCCAAGCATCCGCTCGAGGGTGCGTCGGTCCGGCGCGGGGGTCGACTCCCCCAGCGACCACGGGCTATCAAAGAAGGTCACACCGACCAGGTCGCTGTCTGCGTCACTGACCCGCCCCACATAAGCATGCGAGGTGGTCAGGACGGGGAGGGTCGTGCCCTGGTGAAACCGAATCTGGGGGCGAATGACGCGTGCCTGGTCCTGGAAGGCACCGACGAAGATCGCGTCGATGTCCTGACGACGACGCGGTTCATATTCGATGGTGCCGCCGACAGTCCCCTGTACCCGCCGTCGCCGGGTGTCGCTATCTTCCAGTGCGAATAGTCTGCGCAAGGAAAAAGCGTGATCCTGACTGCTTTCGGAATAGCTTTGTCGTCCAACGACAACGCCGCCGGCCGCCTCCAGTTCTTCGCTGAAAGCCCGACCGACGCGACGCCCCCAATCCCCATCGGGGACAAGGACCGCCACATGCCGTTGGCCGCTGGCATAGGCGTACCTTGCCGCCGCTCGTGCGTCGTCCTCGGGAAGCAGGCCAAATCGGTAAAGCCCCGTGGGGGGCTGAAGCTCATCGGGTGCGCCATTGAGGGCGAGCACTGGCACCGGCAGGCTCCGAGCCTCGGCGAAGACCTGGACCGCCGGGCGCGTCAGTGGGCCGATAACGAGATCGGCACCATCCTGGGCCGCCCGCATATACGCAGCCCAGGGATCCTCTCCATCATCTCCAACATCATGAAAGATGAGTACCGGGCGGTCTTCGGCGTCGCTGTGGAAATATGCGGCGAGCATGCCGTCGCGGACTGCACGGCCCGCATCGGCCAGGTCGCCGCTCAGTGGCAGCAGCACGGCAATCCGTTCGGGGTAGCCGATGCCCTCCAGGTGGCGGGCAAGCAGTTCTGCCCGATAGTCACGATCAGCGGCGGGGTGGTCGGGATAGCGGGATTCCCACAGACGCAGGGATTCTTCCAGGGTCGGCGGGTCAAAGCGCTGCGCCCGGGTGAGGAATTCAAGCTCGACCCAGGCTCCGAAATCGTCCGGCGGCGGCGGCATGATCTCCCGCAATCGCGCCATTGGGACGTCGCCCAGTGTGTCCCATAGGGCCGCGCGGTTGCTGTCGCGCTCCCAGTCCGTCGGCAGCAGAGGCTCCAGTGCCGCACGGGCCTCGACGGCGTCTAGAAGCCGACCATCCATGGTGAGGCCGCGTGCGCGGGCCAGCAGCAGCTTTCGGGCGGCGACGGTTTCCGAGGGCAGGCGGGCGCCCACCAGCGTCAATGCCTCCTCGACCGCATCCCGCTGCAGTGCCAGACTGGCTTCCACGGCGTGATGGAGATCGAGCAGCAGTTCCGGGCTGTCCTCATCGGTTTCCACTGCCTCGAACAACTCGGTGGCTGTGTCGACTTCACCGGCTTCGATGTAGAACCAGGCGGCGGTCAGTCGCAGGATCTCGGAGTCTGGTGGTTGCTTTCCGGCTGCCGCGTCAGCATAGGCGCGGGCGGCTCGACCGACGTCTCCGGCTTCGCGGGCGTCCAGCGCTTCGGTCAGCTCGGGGCTGGGCTCCGGGTCCGTTGGCATCACTGTACAGGCGCCCAGGGCAACGACCGCCGCCAGCATGGCGGCGCGAGGCATCAATCGATATCGTGAGGCGTGCGACATGGGGCTCCGGGGCTCAGTAGTTGTCGAGGCGGCGCACCGTCCCGGTGATCGAAGGGCGCAACACGCCGCAGTTTAGCAATAACCGATTTGGGGGAGAATGGTGTCAGGCACCTTGTATATCGTGGCAACGCCTATCGGCAACCTGGATGATATCAGCCGACGGGCCCAGCAGACCCTGCGTGACGTGGCCGTCATTGCCGCCGAGGATACCCGCCATAGCGGCCGGCTGCTTCAGGCCTGCGGTATTGTCACACCCATGGTCAGCCTGCACGAGCATAATGAGCAATCCCGGGCCGACACGCTTGTGCGCAGGCTGCGAGACGGGGACAGTGTCGCGCTGATCAGCGACGCCGGGACGCCGCTGGTCAGCGATCCGGGCTATCGGCTGGTCTATGCCGCGGCGGCGGCTGGAATCCGGATCTCGCCCATTCCCGGGCCAAGCAGTGTCATCGCCGCGTTATCTGTCGCCGGTCTGCCCAGTGACCGCTTCGTATTCGAGGGTTTTCTTCCTGCGAAGCCGGGAGCCCGTCGCAAGCGGCTCGAACAACTGACGAACGAGTCGCGTAGCCTGGTGCTGCTTGAGTCGAGTCACCGTATCGCTGCCGCACTGCGTGACATGTGCGCCGTTTTCGGCCCCCGCCGACAGGCTGTGGTGGCACGCGAGTTGACCAAGTTGCACGAGACGGTTCTGCGGGGCGAGCTGGAGGTGTTGGTTACACAAGTGGAGGGGGATGCTGATCAGCAGCGGGGGGAATTCACACTGGTGATCGCCGGTGCGCCGGAATCGGAGAATGATGGCACCGTTGGGGCCATGGATCTGCGTACCCTCCTGGCAGCCTTGTTAGAGGAGCTGCCGCCGACCAAGGCGGCGAGTGTCGCCGCGAAGCTTGTCAAGCGGCCGAGGCGGGAGGTGTATGCGCTGGCTGTCGAACTCGGCGGCGCGTATGATCGCTGACGGGAGTCGGCCGGACAGTCGCTGCCGGCATTGCCGGTGGAGGAAAGTCCGGGCTCCGCAGGGCAGGGTGCCAGGTAACGCCTGGGGGGCGTGAGCCCACGGAAAGTGCCACAGAAAACAAACCGCCTAAGCGCCGACAGGCGCCGGTAAGGGTGAAAAGGTGCGGTAAGAGCGCACCGCGCGGGTGGCAACACGCCGCGGCACGGTAAACCCCACTCGGAGCAAGACCAAATAGGGGAGCAATGGCGTGGCCCGCGCTGCTCCCGGGTAGGTCGCTTGAGGCATGCGGTGACGCATGTTCCAGATGAATGACTGTCCTCGACAGAACCCGGCTTACAGGCCGACTCCTTCTTTTTTCTCTCCTTGTCGCCCTGATACAGTCCGTTAGGGCTGACTTTCGCTTTGACTTCTAGAAAAAACTGTTAATCCCCTGATTTATATTCATTAGTTTCCCTCCCATGGTTGTCGCTCACCAGCGACGGCGTTGTGTGCTGTAAGTCTTTGTTGTGTCAGCAAGAATTCCCATCCTTTCTGCTTGACACCCCGTGGGGTGCTACCTATAGTGTCTCGAAGTGGGAAAAAGTGGCGAAAAATGGAATTTTTAGGGGAATAGGGGCGCGGAGTGTTTCGAGGGGTCGCACATCTCAATCTCGATACGAAGGGGCGCATGAGCTTTCCGTCGCGTTATCGCGACAAGCTCGTGGAGCGCTGCGACGGCGAGGTTGTGGTGACTGTCGACCCCGACCGTTGCCTGCTGGTGTATCCCCTGCCGGAGTGGGAAGTCATCGAGCAGAAGCTCGTGAAGCTGCCCAGCCTCAAGCCTCAGACCCGTCGATTGCAGCGCCTTCTCATGGGGCATGCAACTGAATCCCAGCTCGATGGCAGTGGCCGCATTCTGCTGCCGCCGCCGTTGCGTGAGTTCGCCTCCCTGGACAAGAAAGTCGTGCTGATCGGTCAGGGCAACAAGTTCGAGCTCTGGGACGAAGGGGTCTGGGGTCAGCGTTGCGACCAGTGGCTGGAGGAAGCTGCCGAGGATTACGAGCTGTCCGATGGGCTGGAGTCGATCTCCTTATGAATGCTGCAGCCGCCGCCAATGGATCCCACGAATCCGTGCTTTTGCACGAGGCTCTGGATGGGCTCGCCCTCAAGTCAGATGGTTTCTACGTTGACGGTACATTTGGTCGCGGTGGGCATGCCCGGGCCATTCTCCAGCGACTGGACGAGAACGGCCGGCTCTGGGTCATTGATCGTGATCCCGATGCCATCGCCGAGGCCAGGCGGCTGTTTGGCGGAGATCCCCGCTGCCGGATACTCGATGGCAGCTTCTCCCATCTCGGGGAGTGGCTGCGGGAGGAGGGCGTCACAGGGATGGTGAATGGCATCTTACTTGACCTCGGTGTCTCCTCGCCGCAACTGGACCGCGCAGAGCGCGGTTTCAGTTTTTTGAGGGATGGGCCTCTGGATATGCGCATGGATCCGGCCCACGGCCCCAGCGCCCTGGTCTGGCTGCAGGAAGTCGATGAGCGTGATCTGGTTCGGGTGCTCAAGACCTATGGCGAAGAGCGTTTCGCCCGCAGGATCGCCCGGGCGGTGGTGGCGGCCCGGGAGGCAGGGGAGTTGCCCGACAGTACCTTGGATTTTGCGGCGTTGGTGGCCGCGGCGGTCCCGAAGCCCGAGCGTCACAAGCATCCGGCGACCCGCACCTTTCAGGCGGTGCGCATTGCGGTCAACGGGGAGCTGGACGCATTGGAGCAGTTTCTTGATGGCGTCTGTGACTGGCTTGCTCCCGGCGGTCGACTTGCGGTTATCAGTTTTCACTCGCTGGAGGATCGCATGGTCAAGCGCTTCATCCAGAAGGCCTCGGGGGTGCGTGATCTGCCACCCGACATTCCCGTGATCCCCGAGGGGCTGCGTCCGAGGATGCGTCGTATCGGCAAGGCAATGCGGGCCGGCGAAGTCGAGATTGGGGACAACCCGCGGGCGCGCAGCGCGATGCTGCGCGTGGCGGAGAAGCTCTCGTGAGTCCGCAGCTCCTGTTGACCATCGGTCTCGCGATGGCGGTTGTAGGTAGCAGCATTGCCGTGGTCTACGCCAAGCACGAGGGTCGGCGTCTGTTTGCCGAGCTTGAGGATCTGCACCGGGAGCGTGATCAGCTCAACGCCGAGTGGGGCATGTTGCAGCTTGAACAGGGTGCCTGGGCGACCCACGGGAGGGTGGAGCGTATCGGGCGGGAGGAGTTGGACATGAAACTCCCGGGGCGTGACGAGATCGTGATTATCCGGCGCTGAGGTGCGCCAAATGCCGACCTGAATCAAGGCCGGTCTTGAATAAAGCAGGGGCGATTGTAGCCGTGGTCAGCAAGGGCGAGCGAGGAAAACCGGAACTGCTGCGCTGGCGCTATGCGCTGGTGCTGCTGGCGTTTGCCTGCCTGCCCGCAGCGTTGCTCGTACGGGCCGTGGATCTGCAGCTGGTCAACAATGAGTTCCTGCAGCACCAGGGTGACAGCCGTCATCTGCGCACCATGGCGATCCCTGCCCACCGGGGCATGGTCAAGGACCGCTATGGTGAACCCCTCGCCATCAGCACGCCGGTGGATTCCATCTGGGCGCACCCCGGCAATCTCCTGTCGTCCGGTGCGGATCTTGCCGCCCTGGCGGAACTGCTGGGCATGGAAGTGTCGACGCTGCGTAATCGGCTGGAGCAGCGGGCCGGCCGAGAGTTCGTCTACCTGCGCCGTCATGTTAATCCGGATCTTGCCAGTCAGGTGCTGTCGCTGGGCTTGCCGGGCGTTGCCAGTCAGCGCGAGTTCCGCCGCTACTACCCGGCTGGCGAAGTGGCCGGCCATCTGCTCGGGTTCACGGATATCGATGATGTCGGGCTAGAGGGGCTTGAGCTCTCCTATGAGAGCTGGTTGCGCGGTCGCCCGGGGGCCAAGCGCGTGCTGCGCGATCGGCTGGGGCGGGTCATCAGTGATGTGGAGCAATTGCGTGAACCTGCGCCGGGTCGCGATCTGAGCCTCAGTATCGACCGCCGTCTGCAGTATGTGGCCTACCGTGAACTCAAGCGGGCGGTGCAGGCTCATGGCGCTCGCGGTGGTTCGCTGGTGCTGCTCGATTCCGAGACTGGCGAAGTGCTGGCCATGGTGAACCAGCCCACGTTCAACCCCAATGCCCGCCATCTCGCAGGGACATCGGAGCGACGCAACCGTGCAGTCACCGACTCCTTCGAGCCAGGTTCCACGATCAAGCCATTCACGGTGGCGGCGGCGCTGGAGAGTGGCCGTTTCGAGGTCGATTCCCCACTCAATACCCACCCGGGCACCATGCGCGTCGGCAATCATACGGTGCGCGACATACGTGATTACGGCCGTATCGATCTGGCCACGCTGATCAGCAAGTCAAGCAACGTTGGCGCCGCACAGCTGGCCCTGGATCTGCCTGAGGACGCCGTCTGGGGTCTGCTTGGGCGGGTGGGGCTGGGTCGTGTCACCGGCGCCGGCTTTCCCGGCGAGACGGCGGGTTCACTGTCCGTCGAGCCACCGAGATCCTCGATCGATCGTGCCACCCTGTCCTTTGGCTACGGTGTGGCCAGTACGCCTCTGCAGCTGACCGCCGCCTATGCCGCGCTTGCCGCCGATGGTGTGCTCAGGTCGCCTTCTTTTCTGCGTGTTGACGAGCCGCCCGCCGGTGAGCAGGTGATATCCGCCCGCACTGCAGCGGCGGTGCGGCGCATGCTGGAGCAGGCTGTGGCGGATGACGGCACGGGGCGCCTCGCATCCGTGTCGGGTTATCGAGTGGCCGGGAAAACCGGTACATCCCGTAAGTCCATTGCCGGCGGCTACGCCGATGACCGCTATGTGGCCTGGTTCGCCGGGATGGCACCGGCCAGTCGTCCGCGCCTCGTGATGACGGTGATGATCGACGAACCAGCGGGTGAGCTGCACTACGGCGGTCAGGTTGCAGCGCCGGTTTTCTCCGAAGTAATGAGTGCCGCGCTGCGTCTGCTGAACGTCAGCCCGGACGCCGATGAGCCAGCGCCCCCCATGGCCGCCATGAGAGGGGCTGGTCAATGAATGCACTGCGTACCCATGCGTCCGGTATCCCCCTGGGACAGCTGCTGCAGGGCGTTTCCGGTGATGTTGGCGAGGTGCGTGTCCCCGGCCTGTCGGCAAACAGTCGTCGGGTGCGTGAGGGGTGGGCTTTTGCAGCTTGCGCGGGCGAGCGCTTCCATGGCCTCGATTTTCTCTCCCAGGCGTTGGATGCGCAGGCGGCCCTGGTGTTGTGGGAGCCGTCCGAGGGTGTTGACCTTGCCGTTGCGGAACAACTTTGTGCTGCTCACGGGGTGCCCCTGGTGGCGGTGGATGACTTGCGCGTCCGTCTCGGCGAGTTGGCCGCCCGGGCCTTCGGTGATCCGTCGCGGGACTCGGTGCGCGTGCATGGCGTCACCGGCACCGACGGTAAGACGTCGGTGAGTCAGTTTCTCGCCCAGGCGCTGACCGCCGGCGGATCTCCCTGCGGTGTCATCGGTACGCTGGGTCACGGTCGCGTGGGGGCGTTGCAGGCCGGCACCCACACCACGCCGGATGCGGCGAGTCTGCAGGAATGGCTGGCAGACTTCCGTAACCAGGGCTTGCAGCACGCAAGCATCGAGGTTTCTTCCCACGGACTGGCGCAGGGGCGGGCCAATGCGGTCTGTTTTCACACTGCAATTCTCACCAACCTGAGTCGCGATCACCTTGACTATCACGGCACCGTCAAGGCGTATGGCGATGCCAAGCGACTGCTGTTCCGCATGCCTGGCCTGCGCACCGCCGTCCTCAACCTTGATGACGCCTTTGGTCGTTCGGTGCGGCGGGAGCTGTCGCCGGCGGTGCGGCTGCTGGGCTACTCGATGCAGGGCGAAGAAGGCGCCGAGGTCGTCTGTACGCGTCTCGCCACACTTGCCGATGGCCTGCACATGGAGGTCATCACGCCCAGCGGCCTGGTGGTTGCGAACCTTGCATTGCTTGGCCGGTTCAACGCCGAGAACGTGTTGGCGGTCATCGCAACCCTGGTCGGTGACGGCTGGGAGCCGGAGGCCATCAGCCGAGCCCTGTGTTCACTGGTTGCCGTGCCCGGCCGCATGGAGCCGTTCAAGGCGCCCGGGCGTCCCCTGGTGGTGGTGGATTATGCCCACACGCCGGGAGCGCTGGCTGCTGCATTGGCGGGACTGGGCGAACACGCCAAGGGTCGGATCTGGTGCGTGTTTGGCTGCGGCGGTGAGCGGGATCGTGGTAAGCGTCCCCTCATGGCCGCGGCGGCGGAAGCCGGCGCCCATCGCGTGGTTGTGACCGACGATAACCCCCGCGGCGAAGATCCGGATGCCATCGTCGCCGATATCCAGGCGGGATTCCGCAAGGCCGACCATCCCGTGATCCGCAATCGGCCCCAGGCCATTCGTCGCGCCCTTGGCGAAGCCGGGCCCGAAGATGTGGTGTTGATTGCCGGCAAGGGCCACGAGGATTACCAGATCGATGCCAGCGGTCGGCATGATTACAGCGATCGCAGCACCGTGGCCGCGTTGCTTGACGAGGAGGCGACATGATCGAAGCCAGTCTCGTCAGGCTCGCGGAAGTGCTCGGGGCCGGCTTGCAGGGGCCGACGGTGACCATTCGTGGGTTGTCCACGGATTCCCGGGTGCCTCGCCCTGGCAGTCTTTTCGTCGCGCTGCGTGGCCCCCGGTTCGACGGTCACGCCTATGCGGCCGACGCCCTTGCAGCGGGCGCAGCCGGGGTGCTGGTTGAGCATGCCGACGGCCTCGAGCCGGCGCTGGTCGTCGCCGATACGCGCGAAGCACTCGGTAAAGTCGGTCATTGGTGGCGGCAGGAGACCGATCCGCTGGTGGTGGGCGTGACCGGCAGCAATGGCAAGACCACCGTGAAGCAGATGCTGGTGTCCATCCTGGCCGGTGTCGGCAAAACGTCCGCCACGCGAGGCAACCTGAATAACGATGTGGGCGTGCCCCTAACCCTGGCCAAGCTGTCCCGCGATGACCAGTATGCCGTGATCGAGATGGGCGCGAATCATATGGGGGAAATCGCCTATCTTGCAGGGCTGGCCCGACCCGATGTCGCCCTGGTAAACAACGCCAACCCGGCCCACCTGGAAGGTTTTGGCAGCATCGCCAACATTGCCCGGGCCAAAGGCGAAATCTATGAGGCGCTGGGTGAGGACGGTGTGGCGGTGATCAACGCCGACGATCCCCATGCCCACGTCTGGATGGCGCTGGCTGCCGGACGGACGATCGTAGACTTCGGTATGGGTGGCGGCGCTCGGGTGCGCGGCAGGGCCCTGTCCCCCGCTGGGCATTGCCGTATCGAGTTGCCGGGCGACACGCTTGAACTGATGCTGCCCGTGCCTGGGCTGCACAACCTCTACAACGCGCTTGCTGCGACGGCGGCGGCAGTCGCCCTGGAGATACCCGCCGAGCGGATCGCAGCCGGTCTGGAGGGCTTCGAGCCCCCTGCCGGTCGCCTGCGACCAAGCGCCGCACGTTGTGGGGCGGACATCCTCGACGACAGCTACAACGCCAATCCAGCCTCGCTGGAAGCCGGCGCACGGGTTCTCATCGCCGGTGCTGGCGAGCCCTGGGTCGCCCTGGGGGACATGGCGGAACTGGGCGATGACGCGCCGCGTCTGCATCAGGAGGCGGGCCGCCTGCTGATGGAGCTCGGTGTGCGGCGGCTCTACGCCTGTGGGCCACTCAGTCTTCATGCGGCGAAGGGCTTCGGCAGCGAAGCCCGTCACTTCGACAACCGGGATGATCTGATCGCTGCGCTGGAGCAGGACCTTACTGCGGGCGTCTCCCTGCTGGTCAAGGGCTCGCGCAGCAGTGGCATGGACAAAGTGGTGGAACGCCTGGTCGGCGACGCCCCGAAAGCGGGAGGGCGCTGACATGCTGATCTATCTTGCTGGCTGGCTCGAGGAGTTCCACAGCGGTTTTCGCGTTTTCCAGTACATCACGCTGCGGGCGATTCTCGGGGTGCTCACCGCGCTGACAATCTCATTCATCGTTGGTCCGATCCTGATTCGTCGCCTCGGCCGCTACCAGATCGGGCAGCAGGTGCGGGAGGATGGCCCCCGGTCCCACTTCTCAAAGGCTGGAACGCCCACCATGGGCGGTGCGCTCATTCTGGTTGCCGTAGCCACCGCGACGCTTCTCTGGGCGGACCTGGCCAATCGCTATGTCTGGATCGTGCTGCTGACAACCCTTGCCTTCGGTGCCGTGGGTGGCGTCGACGACTATCTGAAGCTGCGCTACGCCAACAGCCGTGGCCTGCCTGCGAAACAGAAATATCTCTGGCAGTCGGTCATCGGGCTGACCGCGGCGGTGGTGCTCTACGTTACCGCCGAGAACGCCGTGGAGACCACGCTGATCATCCCGTTCTTCAAGGATGTCAGCATTCAGCTCGGCCTGCTGTTCATCCCACTGGCCTATCTCGTTATCGTCGGAACATCCAATGCCGTGAACCTGACCGACGGGCTGGACGGGCTCGCAATCAATCCCACGGTGCTGGTTGGCGGGGCCCTTGGGGTGTTCGCCTACGCATCCGGGCATTTCAATTTTGCCAGCTACCTTGGCATCCCGTTCGTGCCCGGCGTTGGTGAGGTCGTGATTTTCTGCGGTGCGCTGGTGGGTGCAGGGCTGGGTTTCCTGTGGTTCAACGCCTATCCCGCCCAGGTGTTCATGGGCGATGTGGGCGCACTGGCCCTGGGAGCCGCCCTTGGCGTGCTCGCAGTAGTGGTTCGTCAGGAGCTGGTGCTGTTCATCATGGCGGGTGTGTTCGTCATGGAGACAGTCTCGGTGATCCTCCAGGTGGCGTCCTACAAGCTGACCGGCCGCCGTATCTTCCGCATGGCACCGTTGCACCATCACTTCGAACTCAAGGGTTGGCCCGAGCCGCGGGTCATCGTTCGTTTCTGGATCATCACCGTGATTCTGGTGCTGATCGGTTTGGCTTCACTGAAGATTCGCTGATGCAGGCTGCAATGACCAATGACAACGCAGAGATGACCGTGATCGTGGGCCTCGGGGTCTCCGGTTCGGCCTGCCTGCGTTATTTGCATGCGCGTGGTTACCAGCTTGCCGTCATGGACACGCGGCAATCTCCCCCGGGCCTAGATCAGGCCAGGCGCTTGCTGCCCGAGCACGCCCTGCTCATGGGCGGTCTGGATGCGAATTGTCTGCATCGCGCGGCACGCGTGGTGTTGAGTCCTGGCGTGTCCCTGCAGACCCCTGCGGTTGCTGCAGCCGCTGCGGCCGGGGTGCCGGTTATCGGTGAACTTGAGTTGTTCGCCGAGGCCGTGAATGCCCCGGTCATCGCTGTGACCGGATCCAACGGCAAGAGCACCGTGACCAGCCTGGTGGGCCAGATGCTCCAGGCAGCGGGCCTCGATGTGGCCGTAGGCGGCAATCTGGGCACGCCGGCACTGGATCTGCTGCGGGATGCACCGGCTCCGGATGCCTATGTGTTGGAGTTGTCCAGTTTCCAGTTGGAAACCGTTAATGCCCTGAAGCCGGTGGCATCCGTGGTGCTCAACGTGAGCGAAGATCATCTGGATCGTCATCACAGTCTCGATGCATACGCCCACATCAAGTCGCGCATTTTCCGTGGCAATGGCCTGATGGTTCTCAATCGGGATGACGCCCTGGTTCGGCGCATGGCGATCAGGGGCCGCCGTACTGTCTGGTTTGGTAAGAGTGCGCCCCGGTCAGTCGACGATTATGGCCTGCTCGAGACGGATAACGACTGCTGGCTGTTCCGTGGCGACGAACGGCTGGTGGCCCTCTCCGAGATGCAGCTGCAGGGTCGGCACAATCTCTTGAACGGTGCGGCGGCCATCGCCCTTGCAACTGACCTTGGCGCACCGATAGCGGTTTGCCTCGAAGTGCTGCGGCAGTTCCGGGGCCTGCCCCATCGCATGGAACTGGTTGCGCGGCATGCTGGTGTTGCCTGGATCAATGATTCCAAGGCCACCAACGTGGGTGCCACGGCCGCTGCCGTGGCTGGTATACCCGGCTCGCTGATCCTGATCGCGGGTGGCGAGGGCAAGGGTCAGGATTTCCAGCCCCTGGCAGCGGCCCTGACCAACAAGGTGCGCGCCGTGGTGCTCATGGGCCGGGACGCGACACTTATCGAGGCCGCGGTGAGCGGCCGGGTACCCACGGAATCGGCTGCGTCGCTGGATGCCGCTGTTCGCATCGCGAGTCAACTCGCAGCCCCCGGGGATACCGTCCTGCTGTCGCCCGCCTGTGCCAGCTTCGACATGTTCCGCAACTTCGAGGATCGGGGCGATCAGTTCCGTCGCCTGGTCCTTGCGGAGGGTGAGGCATGAGCGCCGCCGCCGAAACCGTCCTGCGCCGCGATGCGTTCAGCATCCTCCCGCAAACGGACTATCGTCTGCTGACGGCCATTCTCATGCTGGCAATGATCGGCCTGATCATGGTGACCTCGGCGTCCATTTCCCTTGCGGAGCGCAACCTGGGTACGCCGTTCTACTACCTGGAGCGGCAATCGCTATTCCTGCTCATCGCCTTCGCCGTGGGCTGGTTGATCCTGCAAGTGCGTCTGGATATCTGGCAGTCCATGGGAACGTTGGGTCTCGTGCTCGCCATGGGCCTCTTGGTGCTCGTGCTGGTCCCCGGCGTTGGCCGGGAAGTGAACGGCAGCGTCCGCTGGATCAATCTAGGTATCTTCAATCTGCAGGTTTCCGAGGTGCTGAAGGTGGCGGTGATGGTGTATCTCGCTGCCTACATGGTGCGCCGGGGCGAACAGGTTCGCCGAACCATGGGGGGCTTCCTGATTCCCATCGGTCTCCTTGGCGTCTGCAGTGTGCTGCTCCTGCAGCAGCCTGATTTCGGTGCGGTCATCGTGATTGGCTGCACCGGCCTCGGCATGCTTTTCCTGGGCGGCGTACCCCTCTGGCGTTTTGCCGTGCTGGTCACCGCTGCAGCGGGCGGCGCGTGGGCCCTGATTATCGGTTCGCCCTATCGGCTGGAGCGGTTGTTGTCGTTCTCCAATCCCTGGGCGGACCCGTTCAACACGGGCTTTCAGCTAACCCAGTCACTGATTGCCATTGGCCGTGGCGAGTGGTTCGGAGTAGGGCTTGGCGGCAGCGTACAAAAGCTCTTCTACCTGCCGGAGGCGCATACCGACTTTGTCTTCGCCGTCCTCGCCGAGGAGTTCGGGCTGATCGGCGTGGTCCTGTTGATCGCACTGTACAGCTATATCTGCTGGCGCATTTTTGCCATCGGTTACGCCAATATGCGGGCCGGGCACAGCTTCGCCGCCTACCTCTGCTGGGGGGTGGCGATCTGGTTCGGTCTGCAGAGCTTCATCAACGTCGCCGTCAACATGGGGCTGGTGCCAACCAAGGGCCTGACCCTGCCATTGCTCAGCTATGGCGGCAGCAGCCTGCTCATGACGATTGCGGCGCTTGCCCTGGTGCTGCGTGCCGAGCACGAACGGCTCGCAGCCGAGGTGTCCGTCAAATCCCGGCGCGGGAGGACGGCATGACGGCGCAGGGTCCGGTGATGATCATGGCGGGCGGCACCGGCGGGCACGTTTTCCCGGGGCTCGCGGTTGCCCGGCGCCTGATCGATGAGGGCGTCCCCGTGGTCTGGCTTGGCACGCAGAAAGGGCTTGAGGCCCGCGTGGTGCCGGAGGCCGGCATTCCAGTTGAATGGTTGCAGGTCGCAGGGCTGCGCGGCAATGGTCTGCTGGGGTGGGTGATGGCACCGCTACGCATCGCCCGAGCGGTCCTGCAGGCAATGCGTGTGCTGCGACGCGTTCGGCCGCGCTGCGTGCTTGGTCTGGGCGGTTATGTGTCGGGCCCCGGCGGGTTTGCCGCCTGGGCAATGCGCTGCCCGCTCGTGATTCATGAGCAGAACGCCATCGCTGGCCTGACCAACCGGTTGTTGTCCCGGGTTGCCAGCAGAGTGCTCTGCGCGTTCCCGGGCGCTTTCGCCGCATGTCCCGAAGCCATCGTGGTAGGCAATCCGGTTCGTGACGAGATCCTGGCGCTGGCCGATAACCTGCAGTCCGGTCGTCAGGATGGCATGCCGCTACAGGTGCTTGTGGTGGGTGGCAGTCTCGGCGCGCAGATTCTCAATGAGGTCGTTCCCGCGTCGTTGGCTCTGCTGCCCACGAATGAACGGCCCGTGGTCCGGCATCAGGCCGGCAGCCGAACCCTGTCAGTGGCAGAGGCCGCGTACCGTCAGCATGGCGTCAGTGCCGAGATCACGGCCTTCATTGATGATATGGCTGCGGCCTATGCCTGGGCGGATCTTGTTGTCTGCCGGGCTGGGGCGCTGACCATCAGCGAGTTGGCTGCCGTCGGACGACCTGCGGTGCTGGTGCCGCTGCCCCACGCAGTGGACGACCATCAGACGGCCAATGCCCGGGTGCTTGCCGATGCAGGCGCCGCGTGGCTGTTGCCGCAGTCGACGTTAACCGCCGAAGGTCTCGCCGAAGTGCTGGCTGACGTGACGCATCGGCCAGAGCTGCTCGCGGATATGGCCGCCAGGTCCCGCACCGTGGCCAGGCACGATGCTGCCGGGCAGGTGGCCAAAGCTTGTCTGGAGGTCGCATGACGAGCCGCAGACAAGCCTGGGAGCAGGGGCGCCCTGGCGCCATGGGTCGGGTGCGTCACATCCACTTCGTGGGTATCGGCGGTGCAGGCATGAGCGGCATTGCCGAGGTGCTGGCCAACCTGGGTTACAGAATCTCAGGCAGCGATCTGCGGGAAAGCCCGGTTACCCGCCGTCTGGCAGGTCTGGGGGTCCGCATCGATGTCGGACATGCGGCGGGCCACGTGGTCAAGGCCGATGCAGTGGTGGTTTCCAGTGCTGTCGGAGAGAGCAACCCGGAGGTGCAGGCCGCCAGGGAGGCGCGAATTCCAGTCGTGCCGCGTGCCGAGATGCTGGCGGAGCTGATGCGCTTTCGGTACGGCGTGGCGGTGGCGGGCACCCATGGCAAGACCACCACCACCAGCCTGGTGGCCAGCCTGCTTGCTGATGGTGGGCTGGATCCGACCTTCGTGATCGGTGGTCGCCTGAACAGTGCTGGTGCGAATGCCCGGCTGGGGGAGGGGCGCTACCTGGTGGCAGAGGCCGACGAGAGCGATGCCTCGTTCCTCTATCTGCAGCCGATGGTGTCCATCGTCACCAACATCGACGCCGATCATCTCGGTACCTACGGTGGCGACTTCCAGCGTCTGCGGGCCACCTTCCTGGAGTTCCTTCACCACCTGCCTTTCTACGGGCTGGCGGTGATGTGTCTGGATGACGCCAACGTGCGGGAGCTGCTGCCGGAGGTCACGCGGCAGGTTCGGACCTATGGCATCGAGCAGGCGGCGGACGTCCGTGCCGTAGATGTGACACAGACCGGCGCGCGTACCGCGTTCACCGTTCGGATTAACGGCGATGAGCCCTTCGCCGTTGAGTTGAATCTGCCCGGACGGCACAACGTGCTGAATGCCCTGGCCGCCATTACGGTGGCTGACGAGTTGGGTGTGGAACGAGCAACCATCGCCAGGGCCCTGTCCGATTTTCAGGGCATCGGCCGTCGCTTCCAGTCGTATGGCGACCTGGCTCTGCCAGGCGGTGGGTTCGCCAGCATCATCGACGATTACGGCCACCACCCCAGCGAGCTTGCTGCGGTGATCCAGGCCGTTCGGGACGGCTGGCCGGACCGCCGTCTGGTACTTGCCTTCCAGCCCCACCGCTACAGCCGGACCAGGGAGCTGTTCGAGGACTTCGCCCGGGTGCTGTCCGACGTGGACGCCCTTGTGGTGACGGACGTCTACGCCGCTGGCGAGGAGCCCATCGCCGGTGCCAATGCCCGCGATCTCTGCGGTGCCATCCGGGCCCGTGGCAAGGTGAATCCGGTCTTCGTGGCCAGCATGGATGAACTGGTCGGTACCTTGCCAGCCGTCCTGCGGGATGGCGACATGCTCCTCACCATGGGGGCCGGCAGCATCGGTGGTGTCGCCGATCGATTGCTGCAGGGAGGTGCCCATGGCAGCTGATCGCAGCACCGACCTGCAGGGTCAGCTTCTCGAGGCGGAGCCCATGTCTCGGCACACCACATGGCATGTGGGCGGTCCGGCGGATCGGTTCTACCGGCCTGCAGGGCGTGATGACCTTGCCCGCTTCCTGGCCATGCTGCCGGAGTCGGAGCCGCTCTACTGGTGCGGGCTCGGCAGCAATCTTCTGGTACGCGACGGCGGATTGCGCGGCACCGTGATCTTCCTGCAGCCGGGACTGACCGAGTTGCGCACCCTGGCCGGCAACCGACTCTGGGTCGACGCCGGCGTGGCCTGCGCCAAGGCAGCCCGCTTCGCCGCCCGCAACGGTCTGGTGGGTGCCGAGTTCCTCGCCGGTATTCCTGGAACCATGGGCGGTGCCCTGGCCATGAACGCCGGCGCCTTTGGTGGCGAGACCTGGCAGGTGGTGGACTGGGTAGAAACCGTCGATCGCGGTGGCCGTATCCGTCGTCGCCCGGTTGAGGACTACGCTGTTGCCTACCGGGAAGTGACGCGGCCTACGGAGGAGTGGTTCCTTGGGGCAATGCTGCAGCTGCAGCCGGGTGATGGCGATGCAGCCATGTCGCGTATTCGGGAATTGCTCTCTACCCGCGCCGCGACCCAGCCCATCGGCAAGCCCAGTTGTGGCTCGGTGTTCCGAAATCCGGAAGGGGATCATGCCGCTCGGCTTATCGAGTCTGCGGGCTTGAAGGGGCATCGCATCGGCGGCGCAGTAGTGTCTGAGAAGCACGCGAACTTCATCCTCAACGCTGGTGGTGCCACGGCGGAGGACATTGAACAACTCATCGCCCACGTCCAGGCCGTGGTAGAGCGCACCCACGGTGTCCGCCTGCACCCCGAGGTGCACATGATCGGGGAGGCGCGGTCATGACGCTGCCTGCGGACAACCGGACATTCGGACGGGTCGCCGTCCTTCTCGGTGGCTGGTCCGCCGAGCGCGAGGTGTCGCTGAAAAGCGGTGCTGCCGTGCATGAGGCGCTGCGACGTCAGGGCGTGGATGCGGTCGCCATTGATGCGGATCGCAACGTGCTTCAGACCCTGTCCGAAGACCGCTTCGACCGGGTCTTCATCGCCCTGCATGGTCGCGGTGGTGAGGACGGAGTGGTGCAGGCCGGACTTGAACTGCTCGGCCTGCCCTACACCGGGGCTGGCGTGCTGGGCTCAGCGCTGGCCATGGACAAGCTGCGCAGCAAATGGGTCTGGCAGGGTGCCGGTCTGCCAACCCCCGCCTTTGTCGCCTACGAGTCCGGTCTGGACCTGTCGGCCGTCACGGACGCCCTGGGGCTACCGGTGATCGTCAAGCCCGCCCGCGAGGGATCGAGCATCGGCATGGCCAAGGTGGATTCGCCAGAGCAACTCTCGGCGGCCTGCGATCTGGCTTTGCGATACGACCGGGAGATCGTCATCGAGCAATGGATTGCCGGCGAGGAGTACACGGTCTCGATTCTCGACGACCAGGTGCTGCCGGCAATCCGCCTGGAGACGCCGCGGAGCTTCTATGACTACGCCGCGAAATACCAGGCCACAGATACCCGCTATCACTGCCCCTGCGGTTTGCCCGACGACGCCATGCAGACCCTTGAGCAGTTGGCGCTGGCCGCGTTCCGTGCGGTTGACGGTTGCGGTTGGGGCCGCGTGGACCTCATGCGTGATGCCGATGGCGCTTTCTGGTTGCTGGAGGTGAACACTATTCCGGGGATGACCGATCACTCCCTGGTGCCTATGGCCGCAAAAGCCGCAGGGATGGATTTCGATGAACTGGTGCTGCGGATACTCGCCACCACCTTGCCGGAGCAGTCGTCATGAGGGCGCCGCGGCGTGGAGCAAGACCCAATGCCCGCCAGCCGCAGCCAGCGCGCTTTCGACGGTTCGCGGCCGGGTTCGCGAAGCTGGGACTGGTGGTGGTGGTCGTGGCGGGCATCGGCGGGATTGGCGCCGGCGGCGTCTATGGCTACCGCTACCTCAGCGCTCCCGATACGTTCCCGCTGCAGTCGGTTCGTTTCGACAGCCGTCTGGAGCATGTCCGCCAGGCGGACCTGCGCGTGGCGCTGGATCCGTTGCTGGGACAGGGCTTCTGGGGGCTGGACATCGCCGCCATCCGGCAGTCCCTGGAAACGCTGCCCTGGGTCAGCACGGCGAAAGTCCGCCGCATCTGGCCCGCCACCCTGCAGGTCACCATCCGGGAGCACCGGGCCGTGGCGCAATGGAATGACGATGGCCTGCTTTCTGCGGACAACATCGTGTTTCGTCCACCGGCAGAGACCTGGCCCGAGGGGCTGCCGGAATTGCACGGGCCGGACGGACGCGCGAAGGAAGTCGGCGAGCATTACCGGGAATGGGGTCCGCGCCTTGCCGAGGTTGGCCTTAAGCTGCAAAGCGTCACGCTGGATGCCCGGGAGTCATGGCGGCTTGAGTTGGTCGATGGCGTTCGCCTGGAACTCGGTCGCCATGAGACGGATGAAAGGCTGCGGCGTTTCATTAATGCGCTGAACGACCTGAGAGCGCGGAGCGATCAGGACTTGCTGGCGGTAGATCTGCGTTACCCCAACGGATTCGCCGTTCGCTGGGCCGATGGCTCCGGCGACAACAACTGAGTGCGAGAGGACTGGAGGATGTCGAAGAAAACCGATCACAACCTGCTTGTAGGCCTGGATATCGGGACCTCGAAGGTGGTTGCCATTGTCGGTTCGGTGGACCCTGACGGGGCTATCGATATCGTTGGTATCGGATCCCACCCTTCCCGTGGCCTCAAGAAAGGTGTGGTGGTGAATATCGAGTCCACCGTGCTGTCGATCCAGCGCGCGGTGGAGGAGGCCGAGTTGATGGCTGGCTGCCAGATTCACTCTGTCTATGCCGGGATCGCCGGGAGTCATGTCCGCAGCCTCAATTCCCACGGCATCGTGGCCATCCGCGACAAGGAGGTGGGGGCCGCGGATGTAGAGCGGGTCATCGACGCGGCCAGGGCGGTGGCCATTCCCGCCGATCAGAAGATCCTGCATATCCTGCCCCAGGAGTTCGTCATCGATACCCAGGAGGGCATACGCGAGCCTATCGGGATGTCCGGTGTTCGCCTTGAGGCCAAGGTGCACATGGTCACGGGCGCAGTCAGCGCCTCGCAGAACATCGTCAAGTGCATCCGGCGGTGTGGTCTGGAAGTGGACGACATCATCCTCGAGCAGCTGGCCTCGAGTCACGCGGTGCTCACCGATGACGAAAAGGAGCTGGGCGTGTGCCTGGTGGATATCGGTGGCGGCACCACCGACATTGCCATTTTCACCGAGGGCGCGATTCGTCATACCGCCGTCATTCCCATCGCCGGTGACCAGGTCACCAACGATATTGCGGTTGCCCTGCGCACGCCCACCCAGCACGCCGAAGAGATCAAGGTGAAGTACGCCTGCGCGTTGTCCCAGCTGGCCGGGCCGGAAGAGACCATCGAAGTGCCGTCAGTGGGTGATCGACCGGCACGGCGCTTGTCGCGACAGACCCTCGCCGAGGTGGTGGAGCCTCGTTACGAAGAACTCATGACCCTGGTTCACCAGGAACTGCGGCGCAGCGGGTTCGAAGACCTGATTGCTGCGGGCATCGTCCTCACCGGTGGCAGCTCCAAGATGGAGGGCGCCATCGATCTTGCCGAGGAAGTCTTTCATGTGCCGGTCCGGCTTGGCGTTCCCCAGAACGTCACCGGCCTGGCAGATGTCGTGCGTAACCCCATTTACTCAACCGGCGTCGGCCTCTTGCATTTCGGCGCCAACAACCGCGGTCAGCAGCTGAGCGAACTGCAGACCGAAGGCGGCTTCAATGCCGTGCTGGAACGTATGAAGCAATGGTTCAAGGGCAATTTCTGATTCCCGCGGGAATCGAGTCACAGAGCAGCAGGATAGGAGACAGACCAATGTTTGAACTCATGGATTCTTTCAGCCAGAGCGCGGTTATCAAGGTGATCGGTGTCGGTGGTGGCGGCGGCAACGCCGTGCAGCACATGGTGTCCGCCGATATCGACGGTGTGGATTTCATCTGCGCCAACACCGATGCCCAGGCTCTCAAGAACACGGCGGCCAAGACGGTGCTGCAACTCGGCACCAATATCACCAAGGGTCTTGGCGCTGGCGCCAACCCGCAGGTCGGCCGTGACGCAGCCCTCGAGGATCGGGAGCGCATCGCCGAGGTGCTGGAAGGTGCCGACATGGTGTTTATCACCGCTGGCATGGGTGGTGGCACCGGTACCGGAGCGGCACCCGTGGTTGCGGAAATCGCCCGTGAACTCGGCATTCTGACGGTGGCCGTGGTGACCAAGCCGTTCCCCTTCGAGGGCGCCAAGCGGATGCGCGTCGCCATGCAGGGCATCGACGAGTTGTCCCGCAGCGTGGATTCCCTGATCACCATTCCCAACGAGAAGTTGTTGAGTGTGTTGGGCAAAAATCTCACGCTGCTCGATGCCTTCCGCTCCGCTAACGACGTCCTGCTCGGCGCCGTGCGGGGTATTGCCGAGTTGATCACCCGTCCAGGGCTTATCAACGTTGACTTTGCCGACGTTCGCACCGTGATGTCGGAAATGGGTATGGCCGTCATGGGCTCCGGCGCCGCCTCCGGCGAAGGTCGTGCCCGTGAAGCCGCGGAACGCGCCATCGCCTGTCCGCTGCTGGAGGACGTCAATCTTGCCGGTGCCAACGGCATCCTGGTGAATGTCACCGCCGGGATGGATATGGGTATCGGGGAATTCGACGAGGTTGGCCAGGCCATCCGGGAATTCGCCTCCGAGGACGCAACCGTGGTCGTGGGTACGGTTATCGATCCGGAACTGGAGAACGAGCTGCGAGTGACGGTGGTTGCCACGGGTCTTGGTCAACCGCGGGTCGAGCAGAAGGCGCCAGAGTTGCGTACCGTTGCCCGCAAACCCAGTGGCGAGATCGACTACAAAGAGCTGGAAACCCCGGCAGCCATTCGCAAGAAAGCGGCCAACGACAAGTACGGCGACAGCGGCGATATGGACTACCTGGACATCCCGGCTTTCCTGCGACGTCAGGCAGATTGAAGGATGACAGATATGTGAACGGGTACTCGCAGTCGATAGCTGAGCTGCGTTACACTTCGCACCAAATTTGGGCAGTTGCTGTCAACCAATCGGGTATGCTGCGCTGCAGTATACGTGCGAGATTGTTTGCAGTAGAATGACAGCCAATTCCATACGTGTCCGTATTGGACGCGCTTGGCCGATTTTAGAGTCCTGCGACGGGGGGTGGCAGGCACAGGAGTATGATCAAGTCATGATCCGACAACGTACACTCAAGAATGTGATCCGTGCGACCGGCGTGGGGCTGCATACGGGAGACAAGGTCTACCTGACTCTGCTCCCGGCGCCGGCTGACTCCGGCATCGTTTTCCGCCGTGTCGACCTGGATGAGCCGGTTGAAATACCGGCTCATCCGGAGAACGTGGGCGATACCCAGCTATCCACCTGCCTGGTGAAAGATGGTGTACGCGTGTCCACGGTCGAACACCTCCTGTCTGCCCTCGCTGGCCTTGGCATTGATAACGCCGTGGTGGAGCTGAGTGCGGGCGAAGTACCGATCATGGACGGCAGTGCAGGCCCGTTCGTGTTCCTTATCCAGTCCGCTGGTATTCAGGAGCAGGACGCACCCAAGCGGTTTATTCGGGTCAAGAAGCCGATCCGGGTCGAAGATGGCGAGAAATGGGTGAGCTTCGAGCCCTTCGAGGGCTTCAAGGTCGCATTCGCCATTGACTTCAAGCATCCCGCGTTCCGGGATGAGGATCAGGTGGCGGAGGTCGACTTCTCCAGCACCTGTTTCGTCAAGGAAGTGAGCCGGGCGCGTACATTCGGCTTCATGCGCGATATCGAGGCCCTGCAACAGCGACGACTGGCGCTGGGTGGCAGCCTGGATAACGCCATCGTGGTCGATGATTATCGGGTGCTCAACGAGGATGGTCTGCGCTACCGCGATGAGTTCGTGAAGCACAAGATTCTCGATGCAATCGGTGATCTCTACTTGCTCGGTCACAGCGTGATCGGTGCCTTCTCCGGGCACAAGTCGGGCCATGCGCTTAACAATCAGTTATTGCGGGCGTTGCTCAAGGATGAAAGCGCGTGGGAAGAGGTGACGTTCGAGGACACCAATCGGGCGCCGATCTCCTTCGACCAGTCCGTACCTGTGCCAGCGCTGACCTGATGTCAGGTCTTGCCGCCGCCGCTGTTGCGGCGGCTGGCCAGGCGCCGCAACGCTTCGGCCAATGGCTGGTGTGTAGTTGTCTCGGCGGCCCGCTGCAAATGCCGGCCTGCACTGTCGCTTAGTTCCCTGGGGGGCGAGGGCCTCGTTGGTAGCCGGGCTGGTGGTGCAATTTTTACCACTAGCCGTGTGGCGACCCTGCCCGTTTCCATCTGCCTGGCAT